>NZ_JBIYSM020000035.1:0-49712 GCF_044759095.2 Brevibacillus soli | reverse complement strand
CCTGAAATAAACGTTCCGGAACGCATAAAAAGTTTCCTCTAACGAAGAACCAGCTTCTTCGAGAGGGCTTCAATCGATGCTTTTTTTATAATGGAAAAGAGACATGGAAACGATCTAGAGAGAATACGTGAGAGGGAGAGAAGCCAGCATGGGGTTGATCGTGCAAAAGTATGGGGGTACCTCGGTAGGTACCATTGAACGCATTTTGCGAGTGGCGGATCGGATTATTGAATACAAACAGGCGGGTCACGACATGGTCGTCGTGGTATCCGCGATGGGAAAATCGACGGACGTCCTGGTGGATATGGCAAAACAGCTTTCCCCCTATCCGTCAGAGCGTGAAATGGATATGCTGCTTGCCACCGGTGAACAGGTATCCATCGCGCTGCTGGCGATGGCCCTGCATCAAAAGGGCTATGACGCCATCTCTCTGACAGGTTGGCAGGCCGGTATTACGACAGAATCGGTGCATGGCAAGGCGCGCATCAAGCATATCGACAACGGCCGGATTCAATCAGAACTGAAGCGCGGGCGTGTGGTGATCGTAGCAGGGTTCCAGGGGATCAGTGAAGAAGGAGAGATCACTACGCTGGGCCGCGGCGGGTCGGATACGTCGGCGGTCGCCCTGGCAGCAAGCCTGAACGCGGACAAATGCGAGATCTTTACGGACGTTTCAGGTGTCTTCACGGCGGACCCCAGAGTTGTGCCGGCAGCACAAAAGCTGGACAGCATTTCCTATGACGAGATGCTGGAGCTGGCCAACCTGGGAGCAGGCGTCCTGCACCCTCGCTCTGTGGAGGCTGCGAAACAATACAAGGTTCGACTGGTCGTCCGATCCAGTTTTACGCCGGAAGAAGGTACGTACGTAGAGGAGGTTGCCAATATGGAGACAGGAAGAGTGGTTAGCGGTGTAGCGCATGATGAAGACGTAGCAAAGGTGACGGTTGTGGGTATGCCCGCTCGCGTCGGCACGCTGTCTCGGTTGTTTAATACCCTGGCAGACAATCAGGTCAACGTGGATATTATCATCCAAAGCTCCTATGATGCGGCTGTAACCAACATTTCGTTCACGGTTGCGTCCGATGACCTCAGGAAAACGCTGGACACACTGGCACGCAATCAGGCAAACCTCGGATTCGAGAAAGTGGATCACGAAGAAGGATTGTCCAAGGTGTCCATCGTAGGCGCCGGCATGGTTAACAATCCGGGGGTAGCGGCAGATATGTTCCGCGTACTCGCCGAGAACGAGATCAGCATTAAAATGGTCTCCACCTCCGACATAAAGGTGTCCTGCGTGATCCCGGCGAAGCATACCGAACTGGCGGTGCGTGCACTGCACACCGCTTACGGACTGGACGTGGCGGAGCAGGCTGTCGTACACGGTCTGTAGACCGATTGGGGATGCCCCTCTTCTCTGGCGGGAAGAGGGGTTTTTCACTGCAGCGATCAGGACAAGCTGACCGAAATGATGACGCTGCCCTCCTCCTCCAGTTCCAGACGGGTCTCCACGTCCTGTTCCCGCAATCGCCCAATGGCTCCGGCGACGATTCCGCACTCCAGGGAAAGCGCACGGCTCATCCGCTCCGGGGTCATATAGGAGTAGATGGAATGAAACAAGCGATAACGAAAATGGCGCTCACTTTCCTCGAGCAGTTCCAGTTTTCCCAGCCCAAGGCGGATGAACGGCAGCACCAACCCGTTCGCCGTTTGGACGGCTATCTGTCTGCCGAGATCCTTCCCCATCCAGTAGAGAATCGGGGCCTCACTCTCGCCCAGCAGCTTTGTGGTGATGGTCTCTCGCAGCAGGTGATATCCGAGGTAGGGCATATTGATCCTCTCTGCGTAGGGAATGACCCCAGGGGACAGAAGGGATGCGAGTTGATCGGGGTGTTTCATGTCTGAGATCTCCCTTTCTCTTCTGGTTGTTACTAGACTATGAGAGATGGGAGAAGCTTATGACAGATTTATAGAAAAGGATTGATTCGTCAAACTATTCCAACAATAGAACAAGTCTAACCATTGTCTTGACGCTGTATAGAGACAGGAGTACAATTGTTTTGGTCAAAGTTTTGCCCAACTTTTTTCCGTTTTCCGACATAATTTGCTACGTTTCTGGATGGAAATGCCGCGGTTGTGTACAAGCTGTCCGGGCATGTCTAACGTAACGGGCAATCGGTTAGGATAGTGGAGAAAGGTATACAAAAACGACATTACATAACAATTGAAGGGGGGACCCATGTATGGCGAAAGGCCATCACTTTTTAAACCACAAGCTTCATTCTCTGCTTGGATTGTTTCCAATCGGGCTGTACCTGGTATTCCATCTGACTGCGAACTTCCAGGCAACCCGAGGGCCTGAAGCGTTCAATCAGGTCGTTGGCATGATTGAGCATGTTCCGTTCTTGCTTGCAGTCGAATTCATTTTTATCTACATTCCACTCTTGTTCCACGCCGTTTACGGTCTCTACATTGCGTTCCAGGCGAAACACAATGTAACCAACTACGGCTACTTCCGCAACCACATGTTCCTGTGGCAGCGCATTACCGGTATCATCACACTCATCTTTATCGCCTGGCACGTCTGGGAAACTCGTGTGCAAAAAGCACTGGGCGCTGAAGTGAACTACGAAATGATGGCCAACATCCTAAGCGATCCGTTGATGGTTGTCTTCTACTCCATTGGAATTCTTAGCGCGGTATTCCACTTCTCCAACGGTATCTGGTCGTTCCTCGTTCACTGGGGAATTACTGTCGGTCCACGGTCCCAGCGTTTCGCCACGTACCTCACCATGGGTATTTTCGTGATCGTTTCGATCATCGGCTTGCGGGCGATGTCGGCATTTATTCAATAGGGATAGGGGGACGCATTCATGGCAAAAGGTAAATTAATTATTGTCGGTGGTGGTCTGGCCGGCTTGATGGCCACCATTAAAGCAGCAGAAAAAGGGGTTCCTGTCGATCTGTTCTCCCTCGTTCCGGTTAAACGCTCTCACTCCGTCTGTGCGCAGGGCGGTATTAACGGTGCGGTTAATACCAAAGGGGAAGGCGACTCGACATGGGAGCACTTCGACGACACCATTTACGGAGGAGACTTCCTCGCCAATCAGCCACCGGTAAAAGCGATGTGTGACGCTGCACCTGGCATCATTTACATGCTGGACCGGATGGGCGTCATGTTCAATCGTACGCCTGAGGGGCTTCTGGACTTCCGCCGCTTCGGGGGAACCAAGCACCACCGTACGGCGTTTGCCGGCGCTACGACAGGCCAACAGCTGCTCTACGCGCTGGATGAACAGGTGCGTCGTTTTGAGACGGAAGGTCTGGTAACCAAGTACGAATACTGGGATTTCCTCGGAGCCGTGCTGGATGACGATGGCGTATGCCGTGGGATTACCGCGCAAAACCTGCGTTCCGGTGAAATCGTTTCGTTCCGTGCAGACGCCGTTATCCTGGCAACCGGCGGTCCTGGTATCATTTTCGGAAAGTCAACCAACTCTATCATCAACACCGGTACGGCTGCTTCCATCGCCTACCAGCAAGGTGTTGTTTATGCAAACGGGGAGTTTATCCAAATTCACCCGACAGCCATTCCAGGGGATGACAAGCTCCGCCTGATGTCCGAGTCCGCCCGCGGTGAAGGCGGCCGCGTCTGGACGTACAAGGACGGCAAGCCGTGGTACTTCCTCGAGGAAAAATATCCGGCGTACGGAAACCTGGTACCGCGCGACATTGCGACTCGTGAAATCTTCCACGTCTGTGTTGACTTGAAGCTGGGGATCAACGGCGAGAACATGGTGTACCTGGATCTCTCCCACAAGGATCCGAAAGAACTCGATGTCAAGCTCGGAGGCATTATCGAGATTTACGAAAAATTCGTCGGGGACGATCCGCGCAAGGTTCCGATGAAAATTTTCCCGGCTGTTCACTACTCCATGGGCGGCATGTGGGTCGACTACAACCAGATGACCAACATTCCGGGTCTGTTCGCTGCCGGCGAGTGCGACTACTCCCAGCACGGCGCAAACCGCCTCGGTGCCAACTCGCTCTTGTCCGCGATTTACGGCGGTATGGTAGCGGGGCCGAAAGCGATTGAATACATGAACGGTCTGGAAAAATCATCCGACGACCTTTCCTCCACGCTCTACGACGGTTTCACCAAGAAAGAGCAGGAGAAGTACGACAACATTCTCAAAATGGACGGCACGGAAAACGCCTACGTCATTCACAAGGAACTGGGCGAATGGATGACCGACAACGTCACCGTCGTACGCTACAACGACCGTCTGAAGAAGACCGACGAGAAGATTCAGGAACTGATGGAGCGCTACAAGAAAATCAACATCAACGATACGCAAAAGTGGAGCAACTCCGGCGCTTCCTTTACCCGTCATCTGTGGAACATGCTTGTCTTGTCCCGCGCCATTACCATCAGTGCTCTGATGCGCGACGAAAGCCGCGGTGCTCACTACAAGCCGGAGTTCCCGGAACGCAACGACGAGCGGTTCCTGAAAACGACCATGGCGAAATTTAACGCGGAGACGACAGCTCCGGAAATCTACTATGAAGACGTAGACATCTCGCTGATTCCGCCGCGCAAGCGTGACTACACGTCTGACAAAAAGAAATAAGAGGGGAGGGAACTGATCATGGCCGACAAATTGATTCACCTGATTATCACCCGTCAAGACAGTCCTGACAGCACTCCTTACAAAGAAGAGTTCAAAATCCCGTACCGTCCGAACATGAACGTGATCGGTGCGTTGATGGAAATCCAACGCAATCCGGTTAACGCGCAAGGACAAAAGACCAAACCGGTAAACTGGGAATCCAACTGCTTGGAAGAAGTATGCGGCGCCTGTTCGATGGTGATCAACGGCAAACCGCGCCAAGCGTGCTCCGCGCTGATTGACAAGCTGGAGCAGCCGATTCGCCTGGAACCGATGAGCACCTTCCCGGTTCAGCGCGACCTGTCTATCGACCGAAGCCGCATGTTCGATGCGCTGAAGCGCGTCAAGGCGTGGATTCCGATCGACGGCACGCACGACCTTGGACCAGGCCCACGCATGCCGGAGGTAGATCGTCAATGGGCATACGAGCTGTCCAAGTGCATGACCTGCGGTGTCTGCCTGGAGGCGTGCCCGAACGTAAACGAAAAATCTCCGTTCATCGGACCGTTTGCGATCTCCCAGGTGCGCTTGTTCAACCAGCATCCAACCGGTGCGATGAACAAGCACGAGCGTCTGGAAGCGCTGATGGAAGACGGCGGCATCGCCGACTGCGGTAACTCGCAAAACTGCGTGCAGTCCTGTCCAAAAGGCATTCCGCTCACCACTTCCATCGCCCACATGAACAAAGAAACCACAAAATACGCGTTGAAGCAGTTCTTCTTCTCGTAATGACCACACCCCCCTGTCGGTTCCAATTTCGGCAGGGGGTGTCTTTGTTTTGGGACCCAGTCCGGGGGAGCAACAGTTTTGCCGGATGGGTAATTTGGCTGGATAAGGGAATACCGCTTCCCCTCTGATGGAACACTGAAAGAAATGGATGCTCTTTCAGAAGGGGAGGCAGAAGATGAAAAAACGGATTGCTTGTGCGTTGTTGGCGATGTCTTTGCTTCCTGCACAGACGGTATACAAAGGAGAAACGGTGGCGGATCTGGACGCAAAACCGCTGCAACCCTACGCCTCCTTTACACAACAGGTGCGGCACGATTTGGGCCATGTCCGGTTGCATCCTTCCGCGGTTTCCTCAGCAGATGGACGAACGGGTGTCTATTCAGCCGGAGCAGATGAATGGGCGAAGACAGAACACGTGCTGCTCGGGGAGCAGGTGACGTCGCCGCCCGTTTCCGCGCTGGAAATGATCCAGGCTCCCAAAGCCTGGCAGGAAGCAGAGGTAAGAGGGGAAGGAATGCTGGTTTCCGTCATCGACACCGGTATTAACCCGAAGCACCCTGATTTGTCGCCGCCCCGCGACAAGCGATTGGCGCAGCAGAAAACCGGTTCCAGTCAGAAGGTCATTCCCGGATACAACTGGGCCGACCGCAACCAGATCACCGAGGACGTGGGAGAGTCCCAGCATGGTGTTCATGTGGCCGGAATCGTGGCGGCCAACGGCAAGGTAAAAGGGGTGGCACCCGAAGCCCAGCTGTTGAGTCAGAAAGTGTTCAGCAACTACCAGGGTGAAGTGCCCGGTTTAAGCGAATCCATCCTGTTTGCCATCAACGACTCGATCGCCAAAAAGGCAGACGTGATCAACCTCAGCCTGGGATCGTCTGCAGGCTACGTGGACGACACCAATACCGAGCAGTACGCGATCAAACGCGCCGTGGACAACGGCGTCATCGTGGTGGCGGCAGCGGGGAACGACGGCTACTTCGGCAGTGACAAGGTTAAGGCGCAGAACCCGGATGTCGCCATGATCGGCTCTCCAGGATTGGCTCCCGATGCGTTTGCCGTCGCATCCGCGAACTCAACCACACTCGCCGGATACAGCTTTTCCGTCGACGGTGTGCCAAACGTCGACCGCGTCGTCTACTTGCACAGTCACGCGGCCAACGGCCATGCGCTGAATCCCCTCGACGCACTGATGCGTCCTTATCCCCTTATCTACATGGGCAAGGGAAAGAAGGAGGACTACCATGTCTCCGTGAAAGGCAAAGTGGTACTCCTGGAGCGGGGAGACATTTCCTTTGACGAAAAACTGCGTCTGGCCAAGGAAGCTGGCGCAACGGGAGCGATCATTTACAACAACCAGGCCGGACCGCTGATCATCAGCGCGGACAACGCGAAGAACATACCTGCCGTCTCCATTCTCCAGCAGATGGGAGAAGGGCTGGCAGCTGCGTTGAAGCGGGGGAAGAAGATAACAGTTACGTTTGACGGTCAGTACGCGCAGAACCCGATGCCGTATCCGAACGGCGGTACCGTCTCCTCCTTTTCATCCTGGGGACCTACGCCCGACCTGCAATTCAAGCCGGAGATTACCGCTCCGGGGGGAGGGATTCTCTCTACCGTAAGAGAGTCTGACTATGCGGTAAAAAGCGGGACCTCCATGGCCACGCCTCATGTGGCTGGCGGCATGGCTTTGATCAAGCAGGCGTATTTTAAACAGGGGCGCAATCTGCAGGGACGGGCGTTGGTGGAAACGATGAAAGCGGCCGCGATGAATACGGCCCAGCCGATTCTCAATCCGAGTGAAATCGCCTCCGCATCCGACGGCAGCCGGTCAGGGATGCTTCCTTATAGTCCGCGTGTACAAGGGGCCGGCATGCTTCAGATCGCCAAGGCGATTCAAACTCCCGTCATCATCACGGATCGTCGGGGCAAGGCAGGTGTGTCTCTTGGCGAGGTGAGCGGATCGACGACCTTTTCGGTCTACGTGGACAACAAGTTCGGCAAAAAACCGATCACCTATCAGATCAGGGATGAATTTGGCGTGCTGACGGACCTAAAGAGGGACGGGGTAAACCTGCTGACAGATGTGCAGATGGCGGGAGCGAAGTTGCAATTTTCCAGCCAGCAGGTGACGGTGGAACCAGGGAAGCGGGCAGAGGTAAAAGTGACGCTGCTGATTCCCAAAGACGCTCCGCGCAACAGCTTCGCCGAGGGCTATATCGCGTTTCAGCCGACGGACACGGATCTTCCCTTGCTGCGAGTTCCCTATTACGGCTTCTTTGGCGACTGGGATGAACCGCGTGTGATGGATCCTCCGATGTGGGAAGAGGCCAGCCAGGAGAACCGCACAGGTGTGAAGACGACCTGGTACCATGACAAGGAGAACGACAAGTGGAAGTACCGCGACCATCTGGGTGTCACCGGCGTCAATGAAGATGGCGGCGTTCAGATAGACCCAGGTAAAATCGCCTTCTCTCCCAACGGAGACGGTCATTACGACGTGGCAGCGCCATCCATCACCTTCCTGCGCAACGCCAAACAGGTGACCATTGACGTGGCGGACAGCGCCGGCAAGCTGGTGCGATCACTGGTGAAGGACGAAAAGGTGACCAAGTTTGACCAATCCAAGCTCGGGACGCCGTACTACTACACCGAACGGGAGCATTGGAGCTGGGACGGCAAGATGTATTCGATGGAAAAAGGGGAGTACGTACCTGTGCCGGACGGTGCCTACCAGTTTGTTGTCCGAGCAAAAATTGACGGGCGAAACACCAACTGGCAATCCCTGACGCTTCCCGTGCGGGTAGACACCAAAGCTCCGGCAGTATCCGCATCGCTCATCGGGAACAAGGTACAGTGGAGCAGCCGGGACAAGGACGTGCAGGGATACCTCCTTTACGTGAACGGGAAAAAGACGGGAGGCCCCTACTCTGCTCATGAGACAAGCGCCATTGTCAGCCAGCCGAACAAAAAAGTAACCCTGGTCGCCTTTGATTTTGCCGGCAACCTGACCGTGGTGCACGTAAACGGCAAAAGTGACGTCGTCCCGCCGTTTGTGGAGTTTCCGGATGACCTCTTTTTGCAGGTACTGGTCTCACGGCAGCCGGATGTAGCGGTATACGGACGCATTGGCGGCGAAGACATGCTGGATCGGGTGAGGCTTGCGGTCAACAAACAACCGGTAAAAGTAGGGTCGGACGGTTCGTTTCAGACCATCCTGCATTTGCCGGAGGGGCTCAATTACGTCACGTACGCCGCCAGCGACGCATTTGGGAATACGCGCCACTTTACCCAGCGCGTCATTGTGGATGCAACGGCTCCGCAGCTTGTTTTCCAAAATGACGGCAGCGAAGAGATTTCCTTTGATGCGGCGACCAAACAGATGCTGGCGCCGATACGCTTTAGCTACCGCGACGCCAGCTACAAGGGACAGACAACCGTCAACGGTCAGATCGTGTCCAGCTGGGAAGAAGACCAATTGGAGAAGCCCGTTTTGAAAAACATGGTTCATGCGCTGTCGCTTAAGCAGGGTGAAAATCGCGTGCTGTTGGAAGGAAAAGACGCGGCTGGCAATTCAAGCAGCCTTGTCATCTACGCCTATGCGGACACCAACGCCGGAACACTGGTGTTGAACCACGGGGAGCAGCGGTACACCTACCAGGCCAAACCGCTTCCTGCGCCCTCCGTTCAACTGCCGCAGAAAAGCGCGGAGGGCAAGATAGGTGAATCGCTTCTCGTTCAGGGAAAAGTGATAGCAGCTACAGCGGTCCGCCTGCATTTTTTCTACGACGACCAGCGACTGCAGGCTGATGTCAGTGACCGCGGGGACTTCCGTCTTCCGCTCGTCGGGATCAAGGAAGGCAAGCAGAAACTGACTGTGATCGCCACCGATGCCCTTGGACGGGAGGCTCATGGGGAAATGCTTATTATCGGCAAAAAACGATGAAGACATGGAGAAGGATGTCGATGGCATCCTTTTTTGTTATACGTGCCCCGCTCAGCTCGATATTTTGGAGGGATTTTCCATGTTTTTTCACGGGATTAACTGGGAATATGTATTACAGGTGTACCCCATTCTGTCGCCACGGCGGGGCGTATCAAGAAAGCGCGGGGATCAGCTGGAGGATCGGCAGCACTTGCTGGAACGATTCGGTCTGGAGCCGGTCCACCTGCTGGAGGCGAGCCACGCGTATCCCGCGCATCGCTGTTTGGGTGAGTGCCTTGCCTTTGGTGACACGGTTTTTGCCTTTCAAAACCTGCCTGATCCGCTTTGGCAGCTGAGCAGCCATGAAGTCGGCGTGAAAGTGCTTGACCTTCGCACATGCTGCCGAATCTACACGGCGCGGACAGACGCAGATGTTGCCCGATGGTTCCCGAATGTTGTACCCACTTTTATTGACGATCGATAAGTTTTTGTAAAGTGCTTGTTTCTTCCAAATTTCGACACTATAATGAGCCTAAAAGGCTCAATTACCTGGGAAAGGAACTGTTTACGGATGAAAGTCCAGTACATTAATCCGTTTTTGGAGTCAGCGTCCACCGTTATTCAGCAATTTTGCAATGTGTCTGTTACGCAGGGAGAGGTCGTGCAAAGAGAACTCACGTTTCACGTCGACCATACATGGATTCGCATCGGCATGACCGGCCAGTTTGAAGGGGACGTGATCTTTGGACTGCACAATGAAGTAGCCCTGAAAATCGTCTCTGCCATGATGGGCGGATTTCCCGTCAGTGAGATGGATGAAATGGGGAAGAGCGCCATATCCGAACTGGGCAACATGATCTCAGGAAACGCCAGTACGTTGTTGTACAATCAAGGCATGACGATTGACATTACTCCGCCCGAAATAGTTCAGAATTATGAAATGTTTTCGTCAAAAGGCAGCGAAGCTCTTTCCGTCCCCCTCAATTTGAGCGAGATGGGACGAATGGAAATCCAGGTGATCGTCGCCAAATAACAAAGGGATCGTCGCTCTGCTCGCAGCAGAGCGTTTCCTCTTATTATGGCAATCGTATGCAGAAATGATAGAATTATAAAAAATGATAAAATATTCTCTATCGTGTGGTCGCCTTTTACGAGATCGTGTATCTTTTGAAGTAGTAAGGGGGGTATCATTTGTTTACATACATCAAACAAATAATGGGAATTTTTTTTCTGGTCATCGTCGTGTGCGGCGGGCCGCTGATGCTGTACACCGTAAAAGAAGAGGTCGTATTTGAACCGGAGAGAGTGGTCAGCCGAACGGTTTACCTGATTGAAAAAATCGCAGGCGGCTCGCTTGGCGTTTACTATGTCGGCGAGACCGAAAGAGAAATTGCCAACGACATTCTGCCGTTTGCCCAGAATTCGTTTGAACTGCTGTTCTTTAGCGTTTTCATCGCTGTGGTGGCCGCTTTGTTGTTTGGACTGTTTTTGCAACGCTTCGGGGCTGTCCGTCACTTTCAGCGCGTCTTGGACATCCTCTCCACCATACCGGACTTTATCCTCATTCTTTTTTCCATTTTAGCCGCCGTCAACTTTTACAAGTGGACGGATATCCGTATCATTACCCTTTCTCCGACGAGCGACGCCTCGAATAACTGGTTCCCGATGGCGGTTTTGGCGATTGGCCCCACCATTTTTCTCCTGAAAGTCGTGAGCCTCAAATACGCTGAAATCGGCGGAGAGGACTACATCAAAACCGCATTGGCCAAAGGGATGGGCATTTGGCACGTACTTGTTCATCACGTGTACAAAAACATCCTGCCGTTTTTGCTGGCCGATTTGAAAAAAGCAATTGCCATCACGGTGGCCAACCTTTTTATCGTGGAGTATTCGTTAAATGTAGTCGGGTTGACGCGCTTTATCTTCAGCAAATATAGCCCTTACCAGTTCAACGCGGCCGTCATGGGCCTGATGGGAATCATCATTCTGTCGATTCTCGTCTATCTGCTGATTCGAGGCATTCTGTATCTGTTCGAACGCGTCGTGGTGTACAAATAATATTCCGAATAGACGATCAACAATGGAGAGAGGTTTTTCTATGCGAAGTCGGATGAACATATCGTTGTGGATCGGCTCGATCCTGGTGCTGTTTCTCATAGGTTTGGGAATATTGGGACCGTATGTAGCCCCGTATGAGGTTGATTTTCAGGAAAAGCTGCGCAATGAAACGGTGAACGGCAAAACCGTGATCATTTCACCTCCGCTGCCTCCATCCGAGGATCATCTGTTCGGAACCGACAAGTGGGGTTATGATCTGTTCACGCTGCTGCTGCACGGCGCGCGCTACACCGTATTCGTGACCATGGCCGTTGCGTTCCTGCGGGTTGTGGCAGGTACCTTGATCGGACTGTACATTGGCATGCAGGAGAGGCAGCAGCGTTGGTGGATCTCTATCGAAAACGCCTGGAGCTATATTCCGATTTTTATTCCGGTTTATTTCCTCCTGATTGGAATCAATATCAACTCGGAACTGTCAACGGCGGCGTTGGTGACGATTTTCATTTCACTGGTGACGCTTCTCGGTATTCCCAGCGTCGTCTCTTCCATTCGTCAGAAAACGGAGCAGATCAAGGAAATGCAGTACGTTCTGGCGGCTACCTCTCTCGGAGCGGGACGCAGCCAGCTCATCTTCCGCCACATTCTGCCTCATCTGAAGGAACAGATCGCCGTGATTTTTGTCATGGAGATCATCGCCGTTATGACTTTGATGGGTCTTTTGGGGATGTTCAATTTGTTTGTCGGCGGCACCAAGATGACCACGGATCCGGTCATCTATCATTCCATTACCCACGAGTGGGCCGGGCTTTTGGGATCGTATCGCGGCTTCATCTACAGCGCCCACACCTGGATTTACATGACGCCGCTCGCAGCCTTTATTTTCGCCATCAGCTCCTTTACCCTGCTTGCGAAAGGGCTGCGCGACCGATTCCAGCATACCTACCACCGTGCTCCGTTTATTTGATCGGGGTGCGGTGGAACCCATTGCCCAATTTCTGAATAGGATGTAAGGCAAAAGCCTAAAATCCCTTAAATTCCGGCACCATCACCCACCCCCCTACATAGGATAAGGTGACTGTAAATCCCTCAACCTTGTTCCTGTAGAGCCCACAAGGAGGGGTGGCACGATTGAAGGGTAGCGACCAAACCAAGCCGTTGTTAACGAACCGCGAAAGAGAAGTGTTTGAACTCCTGGTCCAAGATAAGACAACCAAAGAGATTGCTGGACAACTCTTCATCAGCGAAAAAACTGTGCGCAATCACATCAGCAATGTCATGCAAAAATTAGGTGTTAAAGGTCGGTCTCAAGCAGTAGTCGAACTCGTTCGACTTGGTGAGTTAGAGATTTGAACCCAGCCCACCCAACCCTCCCTTTTCTTCCCTTGCGAATGGAAGGGAGGATTTTTTTTGCCCATAATATATAGTATTCTTATACTATTACTAGGGATAAATGCAGGGCAGGAGGTCGCTATGAGCGTCTATCAAAATATCACCGAACTGATCGGGAACACTCCCATGGTCCGTCTAAACCGGATGGTCCCGAAAGGAGCGGCAGATGTCTTTGTCAAGCTGGAGAAGTACAATCCCTCCGGCAGTGTAAAGGATCGTGCAGCCTCTAATTTGATTGCCACCGCAGAGGCGGAAGGACTGATTCAACCGGGTGACACCATCATCGAACCGACGAGCGGAAATACGGGAATCGGATTGGCGATGAATGCTGCAGCCAAGGGCTACCGGGCGATTCTCGTAATGCCTGACAATATGTCAAAAGAGCGGATCAACCTGTTAAAAGCGTACGGCGCCGAAGTGGTGCTGACTCCGAGCGAACAACGGATGCCGGGCGCGATCGCAAAAGCACTGGAATTGCAAAAGCAGATCCCGCGAAGCTTTATTCCGCATCAGTTCGAAAACAAAGCCAATCCGGACATCCATCGCACGACAACCGCAGTAGAAATCTACGAGCAAATGGAAGGGCGACTGGATGCTTTTATCGCGACAGCGGGTACGGGGGGAACGATTACAGGAACGGGTGAGACGCTGCGGGAGAAGCTGCCTGAACTGTTTATCGCGGTTGTTGAGCCAAAGGGCTCTCCGGTACTGTCAGGCGGAAAACCAGGTCCGCACAAGCTGGTGGGAACAAGCCCCGGGTTTATTCCGAAAATCCTCAATACAAACATTTATGATGAGATCGTGCAAATCGCGGATGAGGAAGCGATCGAGACCATGAAAAGGCTGGCTACGTTGGAAGGGATTTTGGCAGGACCTTCGGCCGGAGCTGCTGTATTTGCGGCCATCATGGTTGCCGAGCGCATGGGTTCGGGAAAAAGAGTGGTTTGTATTGCTCCTGATACCGGGGAGCGTTATCTGAGCATGAACTTTTTCTAATCGCGGCCTTCCTTTCTTCTCTGGTGAAGAGAGGGAGGTTTTTTCATTTTTATAATAAGGTATTTTTTGTCGAAAAAGTTTATTTGTGTTTATATGAAATATAATGTCATAATTAGAAATAGTTGGATTAGGCGACTCTTCGTAATTTTCCGACGATAAAAACAAGAAGAGGTGAATCATTTGAAGAAGTCTCGCAAGCTATTATCCATCTTGTTTTCTACGGCATTGGTCGCGACTCCTCTCTTCGCTCAGCCTGATGCGGGTGCGGCAAAATCCAAATCGAAAGAGGACAAGCATGAACAGCACGTCGATTTGGCAACCATCAACTATGATCGGTTGGTAAACGCGTTGAAGGATCGTGGAAAGATCGACAAGAACGCTGATCCTGACGAGATTGAAGAGGCGGTCAAAGAGTTCCTTGAGGATCGTCATGTTCCTCACGGCATCGACCAGTCCACCTCATTCGGTCAGAAGGCGTTCAAGAATCAGCAATCGGCATTGCAAAAAACCTCCAGAGAAGTTTCGAAGTTGAAGGACGAGAAACAACTTCGCAGCAGCAAAAGGTTGCATACAGACAATATCGTCGTAGCCTTGATCGAGTTCTCCGACAAGGAGCACAACGAACTTCCGAAGGCGAACGACTCGGTGTGGACGAAAGATTTTAACCAAAAGCATTACGAAAACATGCTGTTTAACCGAAAAGGATACAAGACGCCGGAAGGCACTTCGATGACGACCATGGCCAAATACTACTATGAGCAGTCCGGTTACACCTGGACGGTAGACGGTGTAGTCACGCCTTGGTTGCAAGCGGAGAACGATCACAAGTATTACGGCGGAAACGACGAATACGGCAACGACGCACATCCTCGTGAACTGGTAAAAGAAACGCTGGAAGCGGTCGGGGAAGCCATTCAGGGCAAGGAAGACGAGTACGACCAACGGGATCCATACGATATCGACGGCGACGGCAATTTGATGGAACCGGACGGCCTGCTGGACAACCTGATGATCGTGCACTCCGGAGTGGGTGAAGAGACGGGCGAGGATGACGACGCAATCTGGTCCCACCGCTGGACAATCGGAAGGCCCGTTGAGATTCCGGGTACCAGTCTGAAAGCGTATGATTACATGATTCAACCGGAGGATGGGGCGTCAGGCGTATTCGTCCATGAATACGGACACAACCTGGGACTTCCGGACTTGTACGACACGATCGGCAGCGGTAAAGGCTCTCCCGTTGGTTCATGGTCGGTGATGTCTTCCGGAAGCTGGAATGGTAAAATCCTCGGTACAGAACCGACAGGATTCGATCCGTGGTCCAAGCTGATGCTGCAGGAAATGTACGGTGGCAACTGGATCAAGCCTGTGGTGATTGACCACGAAGACCTGGACAAACGGAAAAAGTCCGTTACGATCAGTGATGCATCCAGTATTTCCAAATACAACAAAGTGGTAAAAATCAACATGCCGCAGGTGGAAAAAGAGCCGCCGATTCAACCGAAGGACGGCGACTATTCGTACTTCTCCGATGAAGGGGACGATCTGAATACCAAGATGGTCTCTGAGATTATCGATCTGACAGGAGCATCGAGCGCTTCGATGGAGTTTGATTCCTGGAGAAAGATCGAAACCGGCTACGACTACCTCTATGTCAACGTGATCGATGCCGAGACCGGTGACAGGAAAGAAGTACAAGTGTGGGATGACGAGACAGACGGTTGGGAAAAAGAAGAGATCAGCCTGAATGAATTTGTCGGCAAGAAGATTCAAGTAGAATTCAACTACGTGACTGACGGCGGTCTGGCACTCCCAGGTTTCTATCTGGACAACTTTGAAGTGATCGCAGACGGTGAAACCATTTTCAGTGATGACGGCGAAGGGACGCCGAAGTTTGAACTGGATGGATTCATTCACTTCGATGGTGAAGGCAAGCTGTTTGACGCCTATTACCTGGTTGAGCTTCGTTCCTATGAAGGTGTTGACAAAGGTCTGGAGCATTACCGCCGCAACGACACGTTCTTCGCGTACGATCGCGGCATGGTGGTTTGGTACTATGACGGCCGCTACGGCAAGACTGCAGACAACCACACGGGTGAGCATCCCGGCTACGGTATGCTCGGAGTGGTCGATGCACATCAACGCGTACACTATTGGGACAACGACGAGGGGAACGAAGCGAAGATTGCCGGTGACCGTTATCAAGTAAACGACGCCGCTTTCAGCTTTGACAAGACTTCCGGTATCAAATTGGATTACATCTTTGGGACCATGGATTACGGGCCGTTGAAAGGTGTAAGTGTATTCTACGACGGGAATGACTACTCCTTGCCGGAGGTGCCGGAAATCGGAAAAGTGCTTCCACAGCTCGGTCTGCAATTCAAGCTGAAAAAAGTAGGCAAAAACTACACTGACGCTACCATTGAGTTCTCCAAACGCGATTAATGAAGAAGGCCTCCCTCCAAAAAAGGGAGGCCTTTCCCTATGTGCCGTGCATGTCCTTTGGATCAAGAACACATCATAGGAGAGTGAGGAGGTGACCCGGAATGCCTGAACAAAAGGACAGAGCGGATGCAATCTATGAAGTGGAAAACACGCTGCCTGTCGGGTCGATTGAAAAAGCCAGAGCGGGAGCGGGGAATCAGGACGAGCAGTACCCCATTCCTGCGGCTCGCCCAATCCCATGGCAGGATGTGTAAGTGAAAACCGGCGGTGAATCTCCCCCCGCTGCTCAAGCGAATGAAACCTCTCTTTCCGGTAGGAAAGAGAGGTTTTTTTGGTATGTATATAAGAATTTATAACATTGGGACATCGAATACAGCCACAAGGAAAGGGTTCGGGGCCCCAGCCGACACCAGCGTTAGCTAAAGTCGGCTGGGTTTTCTTGGTCTAAGAAGGCATGTCCGGTAATACCTTTGAAAATGAGACAACCTTTGTGAAAGATTGATAGGCAAACCGTTAGGCATTTGGCAAGGGGGAGATTACAAATGCTTCACATTGTGGCCTGTATCAAACAGGTGCCGGATACGAAAATCATCAAGATGAATCCCAAAACAAACACGATGGACCGATCGAGCGCGCCTGCGATTTTAAACCCGTACGACACCCACGCGGTGGAGGAGGCGGTCCGGCTGAAAAAACGGTACGGCGGTACCGTCTCGGTCCTGACGATGGGGCCGCCCCCGGCTGTCAAGGCGATCAAGAAATGTATCGAAATCGGCGCGGATGAAGGCTACATGATCACGGATCGGGCATTTGCTGGTGCCGATACGCTGGCAACCAGCTATGCCTTAACGAAGGCGTTGGAAAAAATCGCAAAAGAAAAGCCGATTGATCTGGTCATTTGCGGCAAGATGACGATTGACGGAGATACCGGACAGGTGGGGCCGGGCATCGCCCGCCGGCTCGACATGCCTCCGCTGACCAGTGTGAAGAAGGTGGTGGAAATCAACAAGGAGAAGGGATTTGCCATCGTCCACCGCAAGCTGGAAGACGGATATGAGGTGATCCAGTCCACTCTTCCCTGCCTCTTCTCGGTGGAAAAGGAGATCAACGAGGTACCCTATTCGCCACTCCCCAACATGCTGCGCGCGGCCCGTTACCAGCCTGTAATCTGGTCGGTAAACGATCTGCAAGAGGTGGATCGCACGCTGTTGGGACTGAAAGGTTCTCCCACGATCGTCGCCAAGGTATGGCCTCCGGAAAAACCAAAAGGGGGCGAACGGCTGGAAGGCTCGCCGCGGGAACAGGCGAAGCGGCTGATGGACGTGTTGCTTGAGAAAAAAGAACTGTTCCGGGTAAAGGGGGGAGGAGCATGAATCTGCAGGATTATCGCGGCGTGTGGGTGTTTCTGGAACAAAAAGACAGCGGCATCGCTCCCGTTTCCCTGGAGCTTCTGGGAGCGGGACGAAAGCTGGCTGACAAGCGGGGCGTGCCGCTGGCCGGCGTGCTGATCGGAGAAGGCGTGAAACACTTGGCGCAGACCGCCATACATTTTGGGGCAGACATCGTGTATGTATACGACGACCCGATCTTCCGTGACTACCGGACGGAATCGTTTATGCGTGCGGTCATCGAAGCGGTGCAGAAATACAAGCCCGAGATCTTCCTCTACGGAGCCACCTCTACCGGCAAAGACCTGGCCAGCGCGGTAGCAACCGATCTGGCAACGGGGTTGACCGCTGACACCACGCTGCTCGATGTCGATGCGGAGACGGGACTCTTGGAGGCGAGTCGTCCAGCCTTCGGCGGCAATATCATGGCGACGATTCTGTGCAAAAAGGATCGGCCGCAAATGGCGACCGTGCGGCCAAAGGTGATGAAAGCAATGCCCCCCGACTATTCGCGCACCGGTGAAATCGTCGAGGAACGGATAGCGCTTCGCGAGGAAGACATTCGTACCAAGGTGTTGAAAATCGTCCGCGAGTCACGGGCAAAGGTGCGATTGGACGATGCGGATATCATCGTCGCGGGCGGCAAAGGTCTGGGCAGCAAGAACGGCTTTCAACTGATTCACCAGTTTGCCGAAGTGATTGGAGCGACAGTAGGGGCCAGTCGTGATGCGGTGGAAGCGGGCTGGATCGAGCATCCTCATCAGGTTGGACAAACCGGCGTGACGGTGACGCCAAAAATCTACTTTGCCATCGGCATCTCCGGCGCCATTCAACATCTGGTCGGGATGCAGAACTCGGGGTTGATCATCGCGATCAACAAGGACCCCGACGCGCCCATTTTCCAGGCGTGCCACTATGGCATCGTCGGTGATGCATTCGAAGTGGTGCCCATCCTGATCGAAGAGTTCCAACGTGTGTTGGACAGGGAGGTTCAATATGGCGGAAAAGTTTGATGTGATCGTGGTCGGCGCCGGTCCGGCCGGAACCTCGTGCGCCTATACACTTGCGAAGGCAGGCGCCAGCGTTCTCTTGCTGGAGCGGGGGGAGTATCCCGGTTCCAAAAACGTCATGGGCGGCGTCCTCTACCGCAAAATGCTTGAGGACATCATTCCCGGTTTTTACAAGGAAGCGCCGGTGGAACGACCCATTGTGGAGCAGCGCTTCATGATGCTGGATAAGGAATCTGCGCTTACTTTCAGCTACAAAGGGCTGGAGTGGGCTCAGGAACCGTACAACAACTTTACGGTCCTGCGAGCCAAGTTTGACCAGTGGTTTGCCGACAAGGCCGTGCAGCAGGGGGCGCTTTTGGTCAATGAAACCGTGGCGCTGGAATGCATCGTGGAAAACGGCAAAGTAGTTGGAGTGCGCACGGATCGCCCGGACGGAGACATCCATGCAGATGTCGTCGTTTTGGCTGACGGAGTGAATTCTCTCCTGGCCAAAGGGCTTGGCTTCCACAAGGAATTCCGCCCGGACGAAGTGGCGCTCGCCGTCATGGAAGTGCTGAAGCTGGACCGCAAGATCATCGAGGACCGCTTCAGCCTGGAGGGAGACCAGGGGTGTACCATCGAGATTTTCGGCGACTCCACCAAAGGCATTCTCGGCACAGCCTGGCTCTACACCAACAAGGACAGTCTCAACATCGGAGTCGGCACGATGCTGTCGGGTTTGATCAAAAACAAAATCAAACCCCATCAGCTGCTCGACTACGTCAAGAAACATCCGATGATCCGCCCTTATATCCAGGGCTGCGAGCAGCAGGAGTACCTGGCTCACCTCATTCCCGAGGGAGGCTATCACTCCATGCCGAAAGTAGTGGGGAACGGTGTGCTGGTGGTGGGGGATGCGGCCCAGCTGGTCAATGCGATCCATCGCGAGGGCTCCAACATGGCGATGACCTCCGGAGTGCTTGCGGCCGAGACGATTCTGCAGGCGAAAGAGGCCGGCGACTTCTCCGAAAAGATGCTGGACTCCTACCGCGTTAATCTGCTCAACAGCTTTGTGGGGCAGGATTTGAAAAAGTACAAGGACGCCACTCACCACTTTGAAAAGTTCCCGCAGTACTTTGAGAAGTACATTCCGATGATGAACCGGGCGGCCAGCCAGATGTTCACTGTAGACGGCAGTTCCAAGTGGGAGAAGCAGAAGAAAATCTGGCGTGACATGGGTTCGGCGAAAGAGAAGTTCAAAATGGCTCGCGATCTTATGCAGGCGTGGAGGGTGATGAAGTGATGAGTGAACTGCCAAAGGGTCAATCCATCGAGGAAAAGCAGTACCTCGTCCGCTTCCGGGCGGATACGGAGTCTCACCTGCATGTGCTGGACTTTGACGTATGTGCGACGAAATGCCCGGATAAATTGTGTACGATCTTTTGTCCGGCCGAGGTGTACAAATGGGAAGAGATACGCATGCACGTCGGATATGAAGGCTGTCACGAATGCGGCAGCTGCCGGATCGGCTGTCCCTATGAAAACATCAAATGGGTGTACCCTAAAGGTGGTCACGGGATCATCTTTAGGCTCGGGTAACATGAGATGTTTGCCGTGGGAGATACCGTCGTATTTTCCTTGGACGGCGCCAAAGGAATCGTGATTGGCGTCGAAGGGGACCTCTGTCATGTGATGTGGGAAGACACGTTTATCAGCTGGGAAAAAGCAGATGCATTGAAAAAAGCGACACCGCATCCGTAACATCCAACTTTTGCAAACAAGAAACCCTCCCGAAACGACGGGCGGGTTTTTCTGTGTCAGTACGGCTGCCACCGAAGGCGCCGCGCCTGCAAATACCGATCCTGGACGTGGGGCCAGTTTACTACGTTCCACCAGGCATCAATGTACTTCCCGCGCTGATTCTGATACAACAGAAAGTAGGAATGCTCCCAGACATCCAGTACAAGAAGCGGTACCACATCCCATTGGGAAAGGTTTTGGTGTTTTTCCGCCTGCAGGATTTCCAGATGCTGCGCCCGTGGCGACCAGACGAGAATGGCCCAACCCCCGCCCTCCACTTTCTCGGCAGCCTGGGAGAAATGACGCTTAAACGCCTCAAATGAGCCAAAATCGCGAATGATTTGCTCCGCCAATTCCCCCCGCGGGACACCCCCTCCGCCACGACTCATTACCTGCCAGAAAATGGTGTGTAGATAGTGGCCCGCACCGTTGAAGGCCAATTCCCTTGACCAGTGCTTGACGAGTTCAAAGTCGTTGGTGGCACGGGCTCGAGCCAGCATCATTTCTGCTTTGTTCAGGTTGTCTACGTAGTTTTTGTGCAGCTTGTCGTGATGGATACGCATCGTCTCTGCGTCGATATAAGGCTCCAGGGCATCGTACGAGTACGGCAGCGGCGGCAGTGTGTGGCCGCCGATCGGCACCGGCCTCAGTACCGGCACCGGCTGTTGCCGTTGAGCCGGAGAAACGGGAGCCTCTGCCTGGAAGTCATCCTGGCTGTTCTCCTGAACGAGGCGCAAGAATTGATGGAACTGCTTCTGGATATCTTCCGCTTTTGCCGTTAAGCGGAGGATGTCCTGCTCCCCGTTTCCTTTTCCTGGATACTGGCTTGCCTTGCGCCCGACCTGAGTAAAGGCCTCTTCAAACTTGTGCAGATGGCGTTCCAGTTCGGAAGCGACTGGCGGCTTTTTTCGCAAATAGTCAATCCACTGGCGCCCCCACTGACTCCAGTCAATCAGATGTCTCACTTTCTCTTCCAACGCGATTCCTCCTCGAAGACATAAACCTTTCCCCCCTCATGATATGATGTTCGCCCAGAGGAGGTGCGGCATTCGCGGAGTACAAGAATTTTTCTTGGCGCATATGGTAGTAGCACCGATAATCTTAGTGCTATGCTGATGGAAGAGAGATATCACAACAGGGGAGAAACGACTCATGAGTGAACAACAAGCCATAGCCATTATCGACTCAGGTGTGGGAGGATTAACGGTTGCCAGAGAAGTGATGAGACAGCTGCCAAACGAACGAATCCTGTATTTTGGCGACAATGCCCGCTGTCCGTACGGTTCAAAAACGCCCGAAGAAATACGTGCCTACAGTTTTCAGATGATTGATTACGTATTGCAATTCCCGTTGAAAGCACTGGTGATTGCCTGCAACACGGCAACCGCGGTGGTACTCGGGGAAGCGAGACGGCGTTTGCATCTTCCTGTCATCGGGGTAATCGAGCCTGGAGCACGGGCAGCCGTGATGGCTTCCAAAACGGGACGGATCGGCGTGATCGGCACGGAGACCACCATCCGCACGCGAGCGTACGAGCATGCCCTGCTGCGCCTGCACCCGGATCTGTACGTGGTGGGGCTGGCTTGTCCTGCCTTCGTTCCGCTGGTGGAGCGCGGCATGCAGCGAACCGACGAAGCGCGGGAGACTGTAACGAAAACACTTGGTCAGCTTCGTCACGAAGAGCTGGACACCCTGATATTGGGGTGCACGCATTACCCGCTGCTGGCTCCGGTCATTCAAGAGGTGCTGGGAGAAGACATCAGGCTGATCAGCTCGGCAGAGGAGACGGCGCGAGAACTGTCGTCCCTTCTGTGCAGCGGACAGACGGAATTTCCACCGGCACTGCTCCATTCGCCTGACCATCTGTTTATGACAAGCGGAGACCAAGAAAAATTCCGAGAAATAGCCGAGGAATGGCTCGGACGCAATCTAACCGTTAAACGGCAGGTGCTGGAAAAATCGTTTCAATCATAACCCCCCCTCCTTCTCAAGCAACTCTTTTCGGGACAATCAAGCATAAACCCAAGCCATGCTCGTATACATGGTAGTACAAAGTGTCTTGAGGAGGCTGGGAATCATGAAAATGCGACGCATCGGCAAAATGACGGCCGTGCTTGGGGTGAGTGCCGTGTTACTTTCGGGGTGCGGTCTCTTTGGGCCGGAAAAAGAGGCGACCAGTATCGATCCACCCCCTCAATCTGAAGTGGCGCTCGAAGGGGCGGATGCGCTTCCAACGAACAACAGTGGAACAGACGCGGCAGCGGTTCAGGGATCGGTTGACCGAACCGTATACCTGCTGGACGCAAATGGCTACGTGGTGCCGGTTTCTCTGACGCTGCCCAAGGAAGAGGGCTCCGCCAAACAGGTTCTCACCTACATGGTAAAGGGCGGACCGGTGGACAATATGCTGCCGAACGGCTTCTCGGCGGTTCTGCCGGAGGGCACAAAAGTACTCGGCATGACGATCAAGGACGGCGTAGCCACGGTCGACTTTTCCAAAGAGTTCAAACAGTATGATCCAAAAGAGGAAAAGCGGATTTTGGACGCGGTGTCCCGCTCGTTGACAGAATTCCAAAACGTGAAAAGCGTGCAGATCTGGATTAACGGAAATCCGCTGACGGAGATGCCGGTCGACAGTACCCCTCTCTCCCAGTTGGGCCGCAACCACGGAATCAACCTGGAGCTGGCGGAAGGCGCCCAACCAGGCAGAACGACTCCGGTTACGGTTTACTTCCAGGGACAGCTGGACGACAAGCGCACCTACTATGTGCCGGTGACCCGCCTCATTCCTCAAACGGACAACGTCGCCAAAGCCGTGGTGGAAGAGCTGATCAAAGGGCCTAAGGAAGGTTCGCCGCTGTACAGCTCGCTGTTGCGCACGACCCAGGTGCTGGATGTAAGCAATGAAGCCGGATTGGTGAAAGTCGATTTGAGTGATGACATCCTCAAGTACGACAACGGCAAGGAAGCCAGTCCGGAAGCGCTGGAATCCCTGGTGTTGTCGCTGACGGAGAGCACCGGTGCGAAAAAGGTGCAGGTGCTCGTCGAAGGCAAGCCGTTGACGAGCGGCAGCTTCGACTTTACCAAGCCGGTTGATCGTCCCGTGCAGGTCAACCCGATGCAATTTTAATATACCCACCCGTTCCCGCTCACGTGAAAAAGAAAGCGCGCCGTGATGGCGCTCAGGCTGTCGAGAAAGTCTCGGCAGCCCTTTTTGTTTAGGAGCAGTCTCCATCGCCCTTATTATTGTGAAGGCAATGGTCGACCGAACACTTCAACCTAATTAGATGTCTATTTAATGAAATGCTAACAAAGGTTCATAAGCTGTCGAAGTTGTTCGTAAACATGTAGAAAGCATTTTGCGAGAGTGGCAGAAGGTTTCCTGCGTTTGGTATAATGAGCAAAGTTTACGAAAGAGGTGCAGCACCCAAAGGGCACCCGGATGTCGCTTGCCAAAGCAGCAGATCGACGAGGGGGCGCGACGATGCAGTACCCTACGGGCACCCGGGTCTGGCTTGCGTGCGGAAGCATCCCGGCGCAGGGTAGCCAGTAAGAAGGAGGAACATGGAATGAGACATGATGGTCGTGCCAACGATCAATTGCGCCCTGTGAAGATTACGCGCAATTACATCAAACATGCGGAAGGCTCTTGCCTGATCGAAGTAGGAGACACCAAGGTAATCTGTACGGCAACGCTGGAGGATCGCGTTCCGCCGTTCATGCGCGGCGGCGGCAAAGGGTGGGTAACAGCCGAGTACTCCATGCTTCCCCGAGCGACGGAAACCCGCAACCCGCGTGAATCGTCGAAAGGCAAGGTGGGCGGCAGAACAATGGAAATTCAGCGGTTGATCGGACGCGCCCTGCGCTCGGTGGTACATCTGGAAGCGATGGGGGAGCGGACGATCTGGCTTGATTGCGACGTCATTCAGGCTGACGGCGGAACACGTACCGCTTCCATTACCGGCGCCTACGTGGCTATGGTGGACGCGATGCACAAGCTGGTGGAAAACGGCACCTGGAAGCAGCTGCCAATCCTTGATTTTCTCGCCGCGACCTCGGTTGGCGTCATCGAGGGAGAAGCGATGCTGGATCTCAACTACAAGGAAGATTCTTCGGCCATCGTGGACATGAATATCGTCATGACCGGACAAGGGAAATTTGTCGAGCTGCAGGGAACGGGCGAAGAAGCTCCGTTTACCGGAGAACAACTGCAGGATATGCTCAGTCTTGGGAAAAAGGGCATTGAAGCGCTGATTGAAAGCCAAAAGCAGGCGCTTGCCGACGTCCCGCTTCACTTCATGCCGACGGAGGTACCGAAAGCGTCGGCCGTTGCGGAGGAGAGCCATGTCTAACCCGAAGCAGATCGTGCTCGCCACCAGAAACCAGGGAAAGGTTCGGGAATTTAACCGCCTGTTCGCCGATCTGGGTTGGGAAGCAGTCAGCCTGGACGCGTTTTCGGACGCACCTGAAGTGGTGGAGGACGGGGAAACCTTTGAGGCAAACGCATTGAAAAAAGCGACAACCATCTCTGCCTATTTGGGAGTAGCTGCTGTCGGTGACGACTCCGGGCTGGAAGTGGACGCACTGGAAGGGAGGCCGGGCGTCTACTCTGCCCGGTACGCCGGAGAGACGGCTACCGACGAGGAGAACTGGCGCAAGCTTCTAAAAGAACTCTCAGGAGTGCCGTTGGAGAAGCGGACTGCCCGTTTCCGCTGCGTACTGGCGCTGGTTGAGCCGGGCAGGGAGCCGATCGTGGCAAGCGGCCATTGTGAAGGCGTCATCGTGCACGAGCCTGCGGGAACGAACGGATTTGGCTACGACCCTGTGTTTTTCCTGCCGCAACAAATGCGCACGATGGCCCAGCTGTCCGCGGAGGAGAAGAACCGCATCAGTCACAGGTCCATGGCCCTTCGCTGTCTGATGGAGAAGATCAAGGGGGAGTAAGCGTGAGCATTCTCATCATGAGCGACACGCACGGATTGATCCGTGAGGTGAAACAGGTCGTCGCCCGCCATGCCGCAGATCAAATCTTTCATTGCGGGGATTTTTGCGTTGACCACAGCAGGGAGCCGTTTCGTTCCATGCATCTGGTAAAAGGCAACTGCGACACGGCCAAGGACGTACCGGCGGAACGGAAAACGGAGTGGAACGATCTGCGCATTTTCCAAACGCACGGCCACCTGTTTGGCGTGAAAAGCTCGCTTCTGCGCCTGCATTACCGCGCGGAAGAGGTGGGGGCAAACGTAGTCCTGTTCGGTCACTCTCACTTTCCCGTGTGCGGGGTGGAGAGGGGGATTCTGTTTCTCAATCCGGGCAGCCTGCAGCTGCCGCGGGGATTTGATGTTCCCACCTACGCTGTGCTGGAACAGACGAATGTGACAGATCAGGAGGTCAAGGTGACCGTGGTCTTCTACAACCACCAGGGGGACAAGGTAAAGCAGCTTGGCGGAAATTATTCTCTTCGCCGTTGACTTCTTGAAATTCGTCTAATATGTGATATACTAGAATGGTTATAATGGCAGTAAAATTGCTCCTATTTCTGGAAGGGTCTTCGATGAGGAGCAATGTCGCGTGGATTCAATCTAGGAGGGGAAGTTTAAGTGGCAACAAAATGGGAAAAGTTAGAGAATAACCAGGGAGTTCTTACGGTTGAAGTCGATGCCGCGCAGGTAGATGCAGCATTGGACCAAGCGTTTAAAAAAGTAGTGCAAAAAGTAAACATTCCTGGTTTCCGTAAAGGTAAAATTCCGCGCAAGATCTTTGAAGCGCGCTTCGGTGTAGAATCCCTCTACCAGGATGCTCTTGACATCCTGCTGCCAACTGCTTACGGACAAGCTGTTCGTGAAGCCGGCATCGAACCGGTTGACCGTCCGGAAGTAGACGTGGAGCAAATGGGCAAAGGGCAAAATCTCATCTTTAAAGCAACCGTTACCGTAAAGCCGGAAGTGAAGCTGGGCGACTACAAAAATCTCAGCATCGAGTCCAAGGACTTTACCGTAACGGCTGAAGATGTGGAAGCAGAACTGAAGCGCATGCAGGAACGTCACGCCGAGCTGGTTGTTGTAGAAGAAGGCAGCGCGCAAAATGGCGACATCGCCATGATCGACTTCGAAGGGTTCCAGGACGGCGTAGCGTTTGAAGGCGGAAAAGCTGAAAACTACACACTCGAACTCGGTTCCGGCACGTTCATCGCCGGTTTTGAGGAGCAAGTAATCGGCATGCAGGTCGGTGAAGAAAAGGAAATCACCGTCACCTTCCCGGAAGAGTATCACTCTCCGAACCTGGCTGGCAAAGAAGCGGTCTTCAAAGTGAAGCTGAACAGCCTCAAGCGTAAAAACCTGCCTGTTCTGGACGACGAATTTGCCAAAGACGTAAGCGAATTCGACACTCTGGATGAATTGAAAGCGGACATCAAGAAGAAGCTGGAAGAAAAGGCAGAGCGCGAGAAAGACACATACGTTCGTGAACAACTCGTTCTCAAAGCGGCTGAAAACGCTGAAATCGAGATTCCGGACGTCATGATCGAGCAGGAGCTGGATCAAATGGTAAACGAGTTTGCACAGCGTCTGCAGTTCCAAGGCATGAACATCGATCTGTATTACCAATTCTCCGGCATGGATGAAACCAAGCTGCGCGACCAACTGCGCGCTGATGCAACCACCCGCGTGCGCACTGCACTGACGCTGGAAGCAATCGGCAAAGCGGAAAACATCCAGGTGACAGAAGAAGATATCACCGAAGAATTGAACAAGCTGGCTGGCATGTACGGACGTCCGGCGGATGAACTGCGCAAAATCTTCACTGCGCAAGACGGACTGGCTGGATTGTACCGCGATGTACAAACACGCAAAACCGTTGATTTCCTGGTTGCAGAAAACAAAGTAACTGCATAATGTAGTACAGATGCGGGGTCGAAAAGGGGACAACGCTCTCGAACAACCGATCAAGAAAAGGATGAGTCAAGGCACGATATAGTCGTGCCTTGTTTTTCCACCCACCTTTTTTCTTCAACACCTGCCAACACTTTGCAAATGGACGTAACCGCCTTTTTGCATTACCTTTGAGTAAAGGAGGTAAGGTACATATGCTGATCCCTATGGTGATCGAAACAACCAACCGAGGAGAACGGGCTTACGACATATATTCGCGCCTCTTGAAAGACCGGATTGTCTTTCTTGGCAGCGAAATTGATGACGATGTCGCCAACCTGGTCGTTGCGCAGCTCTTGTTTCTTGCCGCGGAAGACCCGGAGAAAGACATCCATTTGTACATAAATTCTCCCGGCGGTTCGGTTACGGCAGGTATGGCTATTTACGACACCATGCAGTTCATTAAACCGGACGTGTCCACCATCTGTGTGGGCATGGCGGCAAGCATGGGGGCCGTACTGCTGGCTGCGGGTGCAAAGGGCAAGCGCTACGCCCTGCCAAACAGTGAAGTGATGATACATCAACCGCTCGGCGGTGTGCGCGGTCAGGCGGAAGATATCCGCATTCATGCGGACTGGATTCTCAAGACCAAGCGCCAGTTGAACCAGATTTTAGCCGAGCGGACGGGTCAATCGTACGAGCGCGTGGAACAAGACACCGATCGAGACAACTTCATGAGTGCGGAAGAAGCCAAAGCATACGGGTTAGTAGACGCCATCATTGAACGCAAAAATTGACCCGACAAGAGGTGAAGGTGAATGTTTAAGTTTAACGACGATAAAGGCCAGCTGAAATGCTCGTTTTGCGGAAAGTCCCAGGAGCAGGTGCGCAAGCTGGTAGCTGGCCCTGGCGTATATATTTGCGACGAGTGCATTGAACTGTGCAACGAGATCGTGCAGGAAGAGCTGGGGACGGAAGAAGAAATCGACATGAAAGAGATTCCGAAGCCGATGGAAATCCGCAAGATTCTCGACGATTACGTCATCGGTCAGGATTTGGCGAAAAAATCCCTGTCTGTGGCCGTATACAACCACTACAAGCGGATCAATTCCGGCGCCAAGATCGAAGACGTGGAACTGCAAAAGTCCAACATCGTCCTGATCGGGCCGACCGGAAGCGGCAAGACGCTGCTCGCTCAAACACTGGCGCGCATTCTCAACGTGCCGTTTGCGATTGCGGACGCCACCTCTCTTACCGAGGCCGGATACGTGGGCGAAGACGTGGAAAACATCCTGCTGAAGCTCATTCAGGCAGCTGATTACGATGTGGAAAAAGCGGAAAAAGGCATCATCTACATCGACGAAATTGACAAGGTGGCCCGCAAATCGGAAAATCCGTCCATCACCCGTGACGTGTCGGGTGAAGGTGTGCAGCAGGCACTCCTGAAAATTCTCGAAGGTACGGTGGCAAGCGTTCCTCCGCAAGGCGGCCGCAAGCATCCGCACCAGGAGTTTATTCAAATCGATACCTCCAACATTCTTTTTATTTGCGGCGGTGCGTTTGATGGCATCGAACAGATTATCAAGCGCCGCATCGGCAAGAAAGTTATCGGGTTCGGAACCGACCTCGTCGATGGCGTGAAGGGCGACCTGAAACCGGGCGAGTACCTCAAGTACGTCCTGCCGGAAGACATGCTGAAATTCGGGTTGATCCCTGAATTTGTCGGCCGTCTGCCTGTGCTGGCCACGCTTGAGCCGCTGGATGAAGAGACACTGGTGCGCATCCTCACAGAGCCGAAAAACGCGCTCGTCAAGCAGTACCAAAAGCTCTTGAGCCTGGATGGCGTCGAGCTTGATTTCGAACCAGGGGCACTCAGCCAGATTGCCAAAGAGGCGATCAAGCGCAACACCGGCGCCCGCGGCCTCCGTGCCATTATCGAGCAGATCATGCTGGACATGATGTACGAACTGCCGTCCCGTGACGACGTGAGCAAGTGCCTGATCACGGAAGAGACGGTTCGCGACAAGGTAAAGCCCATGCTCATGACCAAAGAGGGCCGCGAGCTGCACGGCGAAAGCGCCTAGACTCTATCAACGTACAACCACCCCCTTCCATTTCGGGGTGGTTTTTATCGTGTTGGACTTCGGAGCTGTGGCAATTTGTCGTTTACTCCCACGCACGCAAGGCAATACTACTCAATATAGTCAAGAGACGTTTCTACATAGCAAATAGAAGCGTGGGAGGGATAGCCGATGGACTATACGACATTTGTCATTGCCTGTATCGAAGTGGTCGTTGGGATCATCATAGGAACCTATTTTTGGAACCTGCTGCGAACGCAGCGAACCGCAAAAACGTCAACTGACCGGGAGTCTCGCAAGGACCTGGATCAACTGCGAAAATTGCGCATGATCGCGCTTACGGAACCGCTGTCGGAAAAAACACGGCCTACCAAACTGGAGGAGATTGTCGGCCAGGAGGATGGCCTGAAAGCATTGCGGGCAGCCTTGTGCGGACCCAATCCCCAGCACGTGATCATCTACGGACCGCCGGGAGTCGGAAAAACAGCTGCGGCTCGCGTCGTATTGGAGGAAGCGAAGAATAATTCGCTTTCTCCGTTTAAAAGCGACTCCAAGTTTGTGGAGATCGACGCGACCATCGCCCGTTTTGACGAGCGCGGCATCGCCGACCCGTTAATCGGTTCCGTCCATGATCCGATCTACCAGGGGGCGGGGGCACTGGGGCAGGCCGGCATTCCGCAGCCAAAGCCCGGCGCGGTCACCAAGGCTCACGGAGGCATGCTTTTTCTCGATGAAATCGGCGAACTGCATCCGGTGCAAATGAACAAGCTGTTGAAGGTGCTGGAGGACCGGAAAGTAATGCTGGAGAGCGCCTACTACAGCGAAGAGAACACACAGATACCCTCGCACATTCACGACATTTTTCAATACGGATTGCCGGCTGACTTCCGTCTCGTCGGAGCAACCACGCGGACTCCGGAAGAACTCCCCGCAGCTCTGCGGTCCCGCTGTCTGGAGATTTTTTTCCGTCCGTTAAAACCGGCCGAAATCGGAAGCATCGTGAAGACGGCTGTCGCCAAGATGGAAATCTCGATGGACCCGGAGGCCATCGGCGTCATTGAGCGATATGCGACCAACGGCAGGGAAGCGATCAACACCCTGCAAATTGCAGCTGGAATTGCTTTGACGGAAAGCAGGAATCACATACTCCCGTCCGACGTGGAATGGGTGGTGCACAGCAGCCAGAAATCTCCCCGTCAGGAAAAGCAGGTACATCAGACTCCGCAGATCGGGCTGGTTAACGGTCTGGCCATTTACGGACCCAATATGGGCAGTGTTATGGAGCTGGAAGTAACCGCCAGCCGCTCTGTCGCGCCGGGCAACGGCAAGGTGACGATGACCGGACTGGTGGAAGAGGAGGAGATGGGCACCCGCAGCCGTACCATCCGCCGCAAGTCCATGGCGAAAGGCTCGATCGAAAATGTCTTGACCGTGCTGCATCGTCTTGGCATCCAGCCGTTTGACTACGACCTGCACATCAACTTTCCCGGAGGGGTGCCGGTAGACGGGCCTTCTGCCGGTATCACCATCGCAACAGCGGTCTATTCGGCCATCATGGAGAAGCCCGTGGACAACCTGGTCGCCATGACCGGAGAGGTAAGCATTCATGGAAAAGTAAAACCGGTCGGCGGCGTCGTGTCCAAAGTGGAAGCGGCCCGTCAGGCAGGCGCCAAACGCGTGCTAATCCCCGAGGAAAACTGGCAATCGCTGTTTGCGGAGATGGAGGGCATCGAGGTGGTACCGGTATCGACCGTACAGCAGGCCATTGAACTGGCACTGGTGAAAACCGTGCAGCCTGAAGAGGATTCCGCTTCCTTTACCCTGCAGGTGGCTCCTGAGGATCTCGCCTCTTCGCCGCTGTCTTTATAGGCAGGACCCATAACGGGCAAGTGTGGCACAGATTAGACATTGTCATACAATTGCGCTACAATGGTACAAAAACGGCTAACACAGCCGTTTTTATACATTGGAAACCTGATTGAGAACAAGGAGAGGTGCATAAGCTTGGGCGAACGTTCCGGTAAACGAGAAATACCGCTTCTCCCTTTGCGCGGTTTGCTTGTGTATCCAAGCATGGTGCTTCATTTGGATGTAGGGCGTGAGAAATCAATTAAAGCCCTGGAGCAGGCCATGGTGGATGACAACAAGATATTACTGGCGACACAAGAAGAGGTTCAAATAGAAGAACCAAGTGCTGACCAGATTTACAATGTGGGAACCGTGGCGCGTGTAAAGCAGATGCTGAAACTGCCGAACGGAACGATCCGCGTGCTGGTGGAAGGGCTGCAGCGCGCGAAAATTGAGGAGTACCTGCGGCATGACGACTATTTCCAAGTCGCCATTACATACCTGGAAGAAGAAGAAGTAAACGAGAATGAAGTGGAAGCGCTGATGAGGGCCGTACTCAGCCACTTCGAGCAGTACATTAAGCTGTCCAAAAAGATTTCTCCCGAGACGCTCACCTCTGTCAGCGATATTGAGGAACCGGGTCGTCTCGCTGACGTGATTGCCTCCCATCTGCCGCTGAAGATGAAGGATAAACAGGAGATTTTGGAGACCACCAACATCCAGGAGCGGCTGGAAATCCTCCTGACCATCCTGAATAATGAACGCGAGGTGCTGGAGCTTGAGCGCAAGATCAGCAACCGCGTCAAAAAGCAGATGGAACGTACGCAGAAGGAGTACTATCTCCGCGAGCAGATGAAGGCAATCCAGAAAGAGCTGGGGGAAAAAGAGGGGCGTCAGGGTGAAGTGGATGAGCTCCGCGCCCAGTTGGACAAATCCGACGCACCCGAGCGGATCAAGAAGAAAATTGAAAAAGAACTGGAGCGGCTTGAGAAAATGCCCTCCACTTCGGCGGAAGGCAGCGTCATCCGCACCTACATCGACACCTTGCTGGCCCTGCCGTGGACGAAAAAGACGATTGACAACCTGGACATCAAGCACGCAGAAAACGTGTTGAACGAAGACCATTACGGTTTGGAAAAGCCAAAGGATCGCGTGCTGGAGTACCTGGCTGTACAAAAGCTGGTCAACCGCATGCGGGGGCCGATCCTTTGCCTCGTCGGCCCGCCTGGCGTGGGAAAAACCTCTCTCGCTCGCTCCATCGCACGGGCGCTGGAACGTGAATTCGTCCGGATTTCCCTTGGAGGCGTACGCGATGAAGCGGAAATTCGCGGCCATCGCCGCACCTATGTAGGAGCGATGCCGGGCCGCATCATCCAGGGCATGAAATCGGCGGGAACAGTCAATCCCGTGTTTTTGCTGGACGAAATCGACAAGCTTGCGTCAGATTTCCGGGGAGATCCGGCGTCCGCCTTGCTCGAGGTGCTTGATCCTAACCAGAACGACAAGTTCAGCGACCACTACCTCGAAGAGACGTATGATCTGAGCAACGTCATGTTCATCACGACGGCCAACTCGCTGCACACCATTCCCCGACCGCTATTGGACCGGATGGAAGTCATCTCGATCTCCGGCTACACCGAGTTGGAAAAACTGAAAATCATGCAAGGTTACCTTTTGCCGAAACAAATGGAGGAGCACGGACTCGGCAAGGATAAGCTGCAGATGAACGAAGAGGCAATGCTAAAGGTGGTTCGCCAGTACACGCGGGAAGCGGGTGTCCGCAACCTGAATCGCGAAGTGGCCAACATCTGCCGCAAGGCCGCGAAGCTGATCGTCAGCGGTGAAAAGAAAAAAGTGATCGTCACCCCCAATACCGTGGAGTCTCTCCTCGGCAAGCCACGTTACCGCTACGGCTTGGCGGAGAAGGAAGACCAGGTCGGGTCCGTAACCGGCCTCGCCTGGACGGAAACCGGCGGCGACACGCTGAACGTGGAAGTAAGCATCCTGCCGGGAAAAGGCAAGCTTACTCTCACCGGCCAGTTGGGAGATGTGATGAAGGAGTCGGCGCAGGCGGCGTTCAGCTATATTCGCTCCCGCGCAAACGAATGGAATATTGATCCCGAGTTCCATGAAAAGTATGACATCCACATCCACGTGCCAGAGGGAGCCATACCAAAAGACGGACCGTCTGCGGGCATTACCATGGCGACAGCGCTCGTCTCCGCCCTCTCTGGCATTCCTGTGCGAAAAGAGGTGGGCATGACGGGAGAAATTACGCTCCGCGGTCGTGTTCTGCCGATCGGCGGGCTGAAGGAAAAGGCGCTGTCCGCACATCGTGCCGGTCTGACGACGATCATCCTGCCCAAAGAGAACGAAAAAGACGTAGACGATATTCCAGAGAGCGTGCGAAATGATTTGAAGTTCATCCCGGTAGAACACATGGATCAGGTGTTGGTTCATGCACTGAAAAATCAATCGCTGGTGAAAAAAGATGAAAATAACGTCCGCTGAGTTCGTCATTAGTGCAGTTGCACCGAAACAGTATCCGACCGACGGCCTACCCGAGATCGCTTTGGTAGGTCGCTCCAATGTCGGAAAATCCTCATTGCTCAATAAAATGATGAACCGCAAATCGCTCGCCAGAACCAGTTCCCGACCGGGAAAAACGCAAACGCTCAATTACTTCCGTGTCAACAACCAGCTCTACTTCGTCGACTTCCCCGGCTACGGCTACGCCAAGGTAGCCAAGTCGATCAAAGAGCAGTGGGGCAAGATGATTCAAACCTATCTGTCGAAGCGAGAGGAACTGCGCTTTATCATCCAGCTCGTTGACATTCGGCATGCTCCCAGCAAGGATGACATCGCCATGTACGACTGGTGCAAGCAAATCGGGATCCCGACTGTTGTGGTGGCAACAAAAGGGGACAAAATAGCCCGCGGCAGATGGCAAGCGCACACCAAAGTGATTCGGGACCAGCTGAAGCTCCGGGACACCGACACCATCATCGTCTTTTCTTCAGAGACAGGGCAGGGCAAGGAGGAATTGTGGGCCGAAATCATGCGGCGTCTGAAGGAGCAAGAAGACGCAATCCCTGCCAGTGAAACAGCGGCTGAAAAGACAGCGGGACAGGAATAGATATGGGACGGGGAGAGGGGGAACCACGTTGAAACCATACGAGTACTTTTCCATACGAGGCGTAATCGAAGGGTTTTACGGAACTCCTTGGGCCCACGCTGAGCGGATTGATATGATCGCCTTTCTCAAGCGGCATGGCTTCAACGCCTACTTTTATTCTCCCAAGGACGACCCCTATTTGCGGGAGCGCTGGCAGGAGCCTCATCCGGAGAGAGCGCTAACCGACATTGCAGACCTGATTCGGGAATCCCGGGAACAGGGAGTCGACTTTATCTACTGTCTCAGTCCTGGTTTGAACATGGAATACAGCAGCACCAGCCACTTTGACCGGATGATGGACAAATACCGGCAGATGTATGAGCAAGGTGTGCGGAAATTCGGTCTGCTGTTTGATGATATTCCCCAGCAGCTTTTGCACGCCGAAGACCGCGTCCGTTTTGCACATCTGGCCGAAGCCCATGCGGCGACGACCCTGAAGGCGTGGGAGGTGCTGCAGGGCTGGGGGGAAGAGGTCAGCCTGATCATCTGTCCGACGGTGTACAACGGACTCGGGAATGAACCGTACATTACCTATTTGGGCAGACAGCTTCCGCCGGAAATCCATCTGTTCTGGACAGGTCGTTTTGTCTGTTCACCCTTTCTCACAGAGGGGGATGCCGTTCGTTTTTACGAGTACACCGGGCATCGGCCTCTCTATTGGGACAACTATCCGGTGAACGATCTGGCGATGGCAAACGAACTGCACATCGGGCCGCTGCTTCATCGCGATCGGCACCTGTACCAGCATGCGGCGGGATACGTTGCCAATGCGATGGAGTACGTGGAAAGCTCCAAGATCCCGCTCATTACCATTGCCGATTACCTGCGTGACCCGGAAGGCTATGACCCTGTGGCCTCGTGGCAAAAGGCGGTGGAAGAAGTGGCCGGGACAGCCGATTCCCCCCACTTTCTCCGCTTCGCCGACAACGTCCAAAGCTCATTTTTAAACGAACAGGAGTCCCCGCAGCTGCTTGAGGCCTTTCAGGAGTTCCGGTTTCACTTCCTGCACGGCAATCAGCGCAAGGCTGTCAGCCAGTTAAAATCGCTCTTCACTGAAATGGAGCAGACGGCAGGCTACCTGATGACACGGATGAAAAATCGCAAGCTGGCCGCAGAAATCCGCGGCTGGCTGGAGAAGTACCTGCTTTGGGCCAAAGTAGGGCAATCGGCAGCGTCGCTAATCGAAGAAGGCGTGCGCGGACGGACGGCACAGGCTGTTTTCCACCTGATTCGGCTCAAGCAGCTGTTGAAGCGGACGGAGCGCTTGCCGCAAAAAGTGTGCGGCAATGTCATGAAGCTGTTCGTGGACGCCGTGCTGCAAGAGGTGCAGAAAGCACGGTAAGTCGGTCAGGTGCACGTTAGCTATCGCTGTGCCGAGTGGGGTCCCCTTCTTCGCCGGGCGGGGCCTCGAACACTTTTCTAGCGGCTGTATGGGATGTCCAAATTTATAAATTCTTATACACGAATCAAAAAAAGCGGCTTGCCCAACCAGAGGGGCATGCCGCTTTCCTGTTTTTCCTGTTTACGCCGACTCCTGGTTTTTGCTCTGATTGGGCCGTTTTTTGCGCCATGAATTCCACCAGGCTTGAATCGGCAGCTCTGCCAAAATCATCCCGGAGAAAATCAGGAGACAGCCTAGCAGCTGACGGACTGTCAATATCTCGTGAATCCAGATGTACGAAGTGAGGGCGGCGAAGACCGGCTCCAGTGCGAAGATGAGAGCAACGCGTGTAGAGCTGGTGTACTTTTGGAATGCAGTTTGTGCAAAAAACGCGAGGGCAGTGGCAAAAATCGAGGTGATAAACAATCCCCAGGCCACTTCAGGCGCTAGCAGTACCGTTGGAGTAAACGCGCGCTGCCAATCTTCAAACAATACGGCGTAGCCAAAGCTCATTACGGCTACCGTCGCCAGCTGTACGATGGCCAGCGGAAGCGCCGGATACACCGGAGCGTATTTGCCGGTGATCACGATCTGAAGCGCAAAAGAGATCGCGCAGCCCAACACGAGCATGTCCCCCAGGTTAAGTGACAAGGATTGATTCAGCGTCAACAGATACAGTCCGAAGGCAGCCAGCAGCACGCCGACAATGGCCGCAGGCTTTACCCTGTCCTGCAAAAAGAGCAGGGATAAGAGCGGTACGAGTACGACGGCCAGACCGGTAATGAATCCTGCTTTCGACGGTGTCGTGTACAACAGACCCACGGTTTGCAGGGCGTAACCGAGACAAAGCCAGAACCCGATGATGACGCCCGCCCTTACGAGAGGCAGGGTGAACTGCTTCAACTGCTCCCGGGCTGCCAGGACCAGAACCAACAGCAAAAAAACGGTGGCGATGGAAAAGCGCACCGCGTTGAAGGTGTTGGGCGGCAGCTCGGCGATTGCCTTCTGAACCACCAAAAAGGTAGCTCCCCAGATGAAGGCGACCAAAAACAAGGTGGCATCGGCGAACCATTGCTTTTTCAATTGGTATTCTCTCTCCTCCCGGATGGTTCCCTTTTTCTCCAGTTGGTAATCTTCCCAGCATCATAAGCCATTCGGATCCAGAAAGCAAGGAAAAAACATCGAGATCGAGACGGGTCGAAAGTGCGCTCCGTTAATAAACTTTTCACATTTTAAACTGGTGGTTTGAGGACATAATGTTATAATAATAGTGCATTTTAGATAGAGTCATTGCACGCGATTCTGGGAGGACGTTATGGATATCCTTTTGCTGGGTCTCAACTACAAAACGGCACCTGTCGAAATTCGCGAAAAGTTTACTTTCAGCGACGACAGCACGGCTCGGGCTCTTCATCTCCTCTCCCAGACGAAGAGCATTGCCGAATGTATCATTATCGGCACCTGCAACCGCACGGAAATTTACGTTGTTTGCGACCAGCTGATGGCTGGCCGTTTTGAAACACGTAACTTCCTGTCTGGATGGTTCGGCGTGGACAAGGATGAGTTTCAGAACCACCTGTACGTAAAGGAAAACGAAGCGGCAATTGAACACCTGTTCCGTGTCACCTGCGGTCTCGACTCCATGGTGATGGGGGAGACGCAAATTCTCGGTCAGGTTCGGGACGCGTTTTTGCTTGCTCAGCAGCACGAGACGACCGGAACGGTGTTTAACACGCTGTTTAAGCAGGCGATTACATTTGCGAAACGGGCTCATACCGAGACGGGGATCGGACAAAACGCCGTATCCGTCAGCTACGCGGCGGTGGAACTGGGGAAAAAGATCTTCGGTTCCTTTGACGGCAAGGAAGTGCTGATTGTGGGCGCAGGCAAGATGAGTGAGCTGACCGCCAAGCATCTGCACACAAACGGTTCCTCGCGCGTGCGTGTAGCGAACCGCACACTGGAACGGGCCCAGCTCCTGGCTGAGAAGTTTCAAGGGGACGCCTGTACGATGGAGCAGCTGCCCCAGGCGCTGCTCACAGCAGACATCGTCATCAGTTCTACGGGTGCGACGGGCTATGTCATTACCAAGGAACAACTCAAGCCGATCATGAAACAGCGGAAACATCGGCCGCTGTTTATGATCGACATCGCGGTACCGCGCGACCTCGATCCGAACATTCACGACCTGGACAACGTGTATCTCTACGACATCGATGATCTGGAAGGCATTGTGGCCAGCAACCTGGCAGAACGTTCCAAAGAGGCGGAGCGTCTCGAAGGCATGATTCGCGAGGAAATCGTGGCATTTACCACCTGGTACCAGACACTCGGGGTCGGTCCGCTCATTGCCGCCTTGCGGGAAAAAGCCCTCGCCATCCACAACGACGCCATGCGCAAGATGGAGAACAAGCTGCCCAATCTGACTGAACGGGAACTGCACATCATTCGGAAGCATACCAAAGGCATTATCAATCAGTTGTTACACGAGCCCGTTGTTCGATTGAAAGAATTGGCAGCGAAAAAGGATGGAGACGAGGTGCTGGAGACGTTTTCCACCATCTTCGCGCTTGAGGAGATCCTGAAGAGAAACGAGCAGGAAGCGAACTGGGAGGCAGAGAAAAAAAAACACCTGTCCGATCGTGAGCAGGTCCTGATGCCTCAAAGAATCGGGCAGGGAAACTGATAAAAGAAAGAGAGGAGAGAGTACATGGCCGACACGAGATGGATCTACGACTTGACGATCTTTCTCTACGCAGCAAGTGTTCTCTTCTATTTCAACGACTTCTTGCAAAGCAACCGGAAAGTCAATCGCTTGGCTTTTGGGTTGCTTGCTGTCGTTTGGGCGCTGCAAACCGCTTTTTTTGTCTCACAGATGGCCGAGAAAGCATATTTTCCCGTCATAACGCTGTTTGAGACGCTCTTTTTTTATTCGTGGGTACTCGTAAGTCTATCGCTTGTCATCAACTATTTTTTTCGAATAGATTTACTTATTTTCTTCACCAATGTGATTGGATTCGTCGTGCTGACCCTGTCGATGTTTTTGCCGGAGACGCCAACGGCAGCCGTACCGGAAACGCTCACGTCCGAGCTGTTGTTCATCCATATTACGCTGGCCATTGTCAGCTACGGGGCCTTTTCCTTGTCCATGATTTTTTCCGCCATGTATCTCTTGCAGCATAAGATGCTGAAGAAAAAGCGATGGACCCCGCTCCTGCAGCGCCTGCCGAGCCTTGAACGACTGGAGACCTACGCCTATCACATGAACATGCTGGGGGTGCCCATGCTGCTTCTGGCCATCATTCTCGGGATCATCTGGGGCCGTCTGGTACTTCCGGGAGAATTCTGGATCGATGCCAAGGTCGGGCTGTCCCTGCTCGTTCTTTTCGCTTACTCCTATTGGCTGTACAAACGCTTCAGCGACACCTGGCATATGCGCAAGCTCGCGTTGTACAACCTGATCGCATTTGCCCTGCTTCTCATCAACTTCTTGGCGACAGATACGTCAAGTTTTCACCGGTGGTTGTAACCACGGAACAGGAGGCCATCATGAAACACTGGAAAGTGGGAACGCGCCGAAGCATGCTGGCGCTGACCCAGACCCAATGGGTCGTCGATCAACTGAAAGCATTGGACCCTGACGCAACCTTTGAACTGCGCGAAATCGTGACGAAGGGAGACCGGATTCTTGATGTCACGCTCTCGAAGGTAGGCGGAAAAGGACTTTTTGTAAAGGAAATCGAACAGTCTCTTCTGGACAAGGAAACCGATCTGGCGGTACACAGCCTGAAGGATATGCCGGCAGAGCTTCCGGAGGGACTGGTTATCGGGGCGATACCGAAGCGCGTCGATCCTCGCGACGTCCTGCTCTCAAAAGAGGGGAAAACGCTGGAGGAACTGCCCCAGGGCGCCCTGGTAGGCACCAGCAGCTTGCGCCGTTCCTCTCAGCTGCTTGCCTATCGGCCCGACATCCAGATCGAATCGCTGCGCGGCAACATCGATACCCGCGTCCGCAAGCTGAACGAGGGCAACTTTGACGCCATCGTACTGGCTGCAGCCGGGCTGGAGCGGGTAAACTGGAACGGGACGATCAGCCAGTACTTGCCGGTGGAAATCAGCGTGCCCGCTGTCGGTCAGGGAGCACTGGCCATCGAGTGCCGGGCTGATGACGAAGAGATGCTGGCGCTCTTGAAGAAGTTCGATCATGCGCCGACCCGCCTGGCGGTTACGGCGGAACGCAGTTTCCTGCACAAGCTGCAGGGAGGCTGCCAGGTGCCGATTGGGGCCTACGCTACGATAGACGAATCCGGTGCCAAGCCGGTCATTACCTTGACAGGTCTCGTGGCCGCACCGGATGGTTCCCGTGTATTCAAGCACACGGCCTCCGGTACGGATCCGATCGCGCTGGGGCGGGACCTCGCTGAGCAGCTGCTTGCCAAAGGGGCAGACGACGTACTGTCCAAGGTCCTGAAGGAGAATCAGGCGTGAGTGAGAAACCGCTCTCAGGCAAGCGGGTAATGGTCACGCGCTCCCGCAGCCAGGTGCGCGAACTGGCGGAGCTGATCGAAAGCCTGGGGGGTGAAACATACGCCTTTCCGCTGATCAAAATGGTTCCGCCGCGCAACAGCGGCCCGCTCGACGAAGCGCTCAACCGGATCGAGACGTTTGACTGGGTAATGTTCACCAGTCCAAACGGTGTCCGTTTTTTTCTTAAGCGGATGGATGAGTTGGGGATCAAGCGGAGCCGGCTTACAGCCAGGCTTGCGGCAGTTGGGCCAAGGACAGCGGCTGTTCTTCGGGAAAACGGTCTTACGGTCAGTGTGCTTCCCGCCGAGTTCGTCGCGGAAGGTCTCTTGGGCAGCCTGCGCGGTCGGCTGAAAGCGGGTGAGACGGTTCTCCTGCCCCGCGCTGACATTGCGCGAAAGACGCTGCCTGAAGAGCTGAGCCGATTGGGACTGTACGTGACGGAGGTAGACGCCTACGACACTGTGATCGACGGCGAAAATGCGGCAGAAGCCGCTGAAATGCTGAAAAGCAATGCGATTTACGCAATCGCGTTTACTAGCTCATCTACAGTGAAACACTTTGTTCAGGTGATGGAACCGTACGGCCTTCCCGCCCTGCTGGAGGGCGTGCTGATCGCCTGCATCGGACCGATTACCGCCGAGACGGCCGCCCAACTGGGGCTAAAGGTTCATGTCGTGGCCGAACAGTTTACCGTGGAGGGTCTGGTGAACGCTTTGTTATCCATACAGGGAGGGGATTCACATGGCAGTAACGTTTGATCGTCACCGCCGCCTGCGCACCAGCGCGGCGATGCGCAATCTTGTCCGGGAGCATCACGTTCGTCTGGAAGATTTGATTTATCCGCTGTTTGTCGTTGAGGGTACGGGGGTAAAAGAAGAGATTCCGTCCATGCCGGGAGTGTACCATTTCTCCCTCGACCAGCTGCAGGCGGAGTTGAAAGAAGTAGCGGAGCTGGGCATTCAGTCCGTTCTGGTGTTCGGTGTACCGGAACACAAGGACGCCTGTGGTTCCGAAGCGTATGCGGAAAACGGCATCGTGCAGCAAGCCATCCGCCAGATCAAGGAAACCCATCCGGAGCTGGTGGTGATCGCTGACACCTGTTTGTGCCAGTACACCGATCACGGTCACTGCGGGGTATTGCACGAAGGCGACGTCGTGAATGACGAGACGCTGAAGCTGCTGGCGCAAACCGCCGTCTCCCAGGCCAAGGCTGGTGCAGACATCATCGCTCCCTCCAACATGATGGACGGTTTTGTGGGCGCGATTCGCGAGGCACTGGACGAAGCGGGATTCGTGAATGTGCCCATCATGTCCTATGCAGTGAAATACGCTTCCGCATACTACGGTCCTTTCCGCGATGCGGCGCACTCTGCACCGAAGTCGGGTGACCGCAAGACCTATCAGATGGATCCGGCAAACGCGCGCGAAGGATTGCGCGAAGCGGCTGCTGACGTTCTGCAGGGTGCCGACTTCCTGATGGTGAAGCCCGGCCTGGCCTACATGGACATGGTGCTGCGGTTGCGTGAGAACTTTGACCTGCCGATCGTGGTGTACAACGTAAGCGCCGAGTACTCCATGGTGAAAGCGGCGGCAGCGCAAGGTTGGATCAACGAAGAGCAAATCGTGATGGAAACGCTGGTCGGCTTCAAGCGGGCCGGTGCCGATCTGATTATCACGTACCATGCCAAAGACGTGGCAAAATGGCTGGCGAGGTGAAACCCCACATGAAGAGAGAAACATCGACACGGTTGTTTGCGGAAGCGCAGCACTACATACCAGGCGGAGTAAACAGCCCGGTGCGCGCGTTCAAAAGCGTGGGGGGCAATCCTCTCTACATTGAAAAGGGGGAAGGCTCCCGTATCTATGACGTCGACGGCAACAGCTTTATCGATTATATCGGTTCCTGGGGGCCGCTGATCCTCGGTCATGCCCATCCGCGGGTGCTGGCAGCCATTCAGGAAGCGGCTGCGCTGGGAACCAGTTTCGGTGCCCCGACGGCGCGGGAGACAGAAATGGCGAAGCAGGTGTGCGAGATCGTACCGTCCGTGGAAGTCGTTCGGATGGTCAACTCCGGCACGGAGGCGACGATGAGCGCGCTGCGCCTGGCACGCGGCTACACCAAGCGGGACAAGATCATGAAGTTTGAGGGCTGCTATCACGGCCACGCAGACAGTCTTTTGATCAAAGCAGGCTCCGGCGTCGCGACGCTGGGCTTGCCGGACAGCCCGGGTGTGCCGGAGACGACAGCGGTCAACACGATTACAGTGCCATACAACGATCTGGACAGCGTACAACTTGCCTTTGAAAAGTTCGGAAACGAGCTGGCAGCCGTGATCGTGGAGCCAATCGCAGGCAATATGGGTGTCGTGCCGCCGCAGCCGGGCTTTTTGGAAGGCCTGCGGGAAATTACCGAGAGTCACGGTACGCTCCTGATTTTTGATGAAGTCATGACCGGGTTCCGCGTAGCCCGCGGCGGTGCGCAGGAGCTGTACGGCATCACGCCTGACCTGACGACGATGGGCAAGGTAATCGGCGGAGGTCTGCCTGTCGGCGCTTACGGAGGCAAACGGGAAATCATGAACCAGGTGGCCCCTGCCGGACCGATTTACCAGGCAGGAACGCTATCCGGCAACCCGCTTGCGATGGCTGCCGGGTTGACCACTCTGCAGGAGCTGGGCAAGCCGGGCGTCTACGAGCAGCTTGAAAAGCGGTCGGCCCGTCTCGCGGAAGGACTCGCGGAAAACGCCCGCAAGCTTGGATTGCCGCACACGTTGAACCGGGTGGGTTCGATGGTCTGTCTGTTCTTTACGGAGACACCGGTGATCAACTACGAGACGGCCAAGACGTCCGATCTGAAGCGCTTTTCCGCCTACTTCCACTATCTGTTGGAGGAAGGCGTCATGATTCCACCGTCCCAGTTTGAAGGCATGTTTGTATCGCTGGCGCATACCGATGAAGACATTGAGCGTACCATCGAAGCGAGCTACAATGCGATGAAAAAGCTGTAAATAGACCCGCTCGGCATGAGCTTTCCTCAACCCACTTGGCGGTAGCTTTTGCTGTGCCGAGAGGGACCCCTTTCTTCGCGGGAAGTGGCCCCGAACAAGGGGCTGTATTTGATGTACGAATGAACCAGTGGCTCGGAAGAATGAAACAAAGAAGGGCTCTTGCATTGTGTATCGATCACGATGTAAGAGCCTTTTATTATCTAAAGACGCAGAGCTGATCGCATTCCCGTTTTGTGTCCGAGCTTTTCTAAAGTTGGAAAGATTTTGTATAATGAAAAAGACTATGCACAACGAATGAAAAGGAGCACAAAATGTGATTAAACCCCCCAGAAAACCGAAATTATTCATTGGCTCGTCTCGAGAAGCGATTCATTATGCCAAAGCGGTTCATTCCGTCCTGCATAAGCAAAAGGTAGTACAAGTGATCCCTTGGTATGACGGCACGTTTAGAGGCAATATGTATACCATGGAAGACCTGGAACGTCGGCTTGACGAATGTGACTATGCTGTCTTTATATTCGCTGCGGATGATGTGGCGCTTATTCGTGGAAAACATGTCTTCATTACAAGGGACAACACTATTTTTGAAATGGGACTATTTTGGGGGAAACTCAGAAGAATGCGTGTGTTCTGCGTCGTGCCGCAGGAGGTCGAGGTCAGTGACGGAGAGCACATCAAAGGCATCAAGGTGGACAAACTGCATGTATTATCCGATTTAAACGGTCTAACGTTGCTGGAGTACGAATATGCTCACGACAACGAATTTGAGGCTGCTGTATCCGTCGCATGCGGGGAAATCAAGAAAAATATTGAATCTGCGGACGAACCATTTTTTATTGATCCGGTTGACCAAGCACAGCGCTGCGGCAGAATCGTAAAATTGCTTTGGGAGTATGCCCGTATCGTACCCATAACAGAGGATGCATTATTGACCCAAAAGTACCATGCACTATGCGAGGCGATACGGATATCCTTTGCAGCACCTCCGATCGGCAATTCCAGCGTCACTCATGTTGCCCTATATTCGAAACAGGGATCTGATGGAATGAAATTTGTTGGGGGGAATATAGACAAAGATGCCTTTTACTCGTTCCAAACCGACAATCCGAATGAGGAACCTAATATTGTAACGAAAGTGCAGCGAAGTTCACAGTGGACCTTCACGCATGAACAGCACTTTTCAAAGGTAAGCGTGCTATGTTATCCTTTAGGTAACGAACATGTTCTCTCCGTAAGGCTGACTGGGGACACTGTTCTTTCAAAAGATCATTTGCAAATGGTTGTTGAGCAAAATGCGGAGCTTTTAACCACAATCAAACATTTAGTAGGAGGGGATTCGAAATGAAGGACAGAATGAAAGCTAGACGTGGACGATGTAACGGATCTGTATCCTCTAACGGTTTGATTTGGTGGAGCAATGCTTCAGGTTCCCGAAAAAACATGAGGCCCAAACGGCGTTTACTTGTTCAAAGAGGGGTTATTTTAAAAGCTCAAGCACCCAAAGTTTTCATTGGACCTTCAGTTGAAGGAAAACGAATGAAACTGGTGGAAGTCGTCAGTGGATCCGTTGAGGACAAAAAGCCTTTTTACGTATAAAACTACGTTCCAATAAACAGCACGGCTTTATAGGCCGTGCTGTTTTTCTTAGTGTATAAGAATTTATAAATTTGGACATCCCTACAGCCGCTAGAAAAGTGCTCGGGGCCCCGCCCGGCGAAGCGTTAGCTAATGCCGGGTGGGTTTTCTTGTTCATAAGTCAGTCTGTGTTATTACCGCATAGAGCTTTGTAACATGGTTCATTACGTTCTAACTTACTGAGCAAGGGGGGCTTTCGTGTGTGATGCAGTTCGCTCATTCCGGCAACGGTATCGGGAGCTCCATCCTCCTGCTGCCGTCTTTCGCGCTTGTCTCGAAGAGGATGAGCATGAGGGTGGAATTGGGTTCCGCTTTCTTTACCTGTAGCGTAAACTGAAAATTTCCCCATTCCGGCGCGCCTTTCTCTGCCATGACGGATCCCTTCGCCAGTTCGTTGTGTCCGTCCTCTACAACGTAATCCACCATCGCTTCAAAAATCCGCGCTTTTCCCCGCACTTCATACTCGCCGTCTTTGATTTTCTTTACCGTTACTTCCTGAAAAATCTCGTTTTCATAAGGTTTGGTCTGCGTGTCTGGAGCAGGCGTTTGCGGCTGCTGCGGCTGTGGAGGAGTTGCAGGGGGCTGCTGCGGCTCGGTTACGGGTGGATTTGCCGGGGTTTCGGTCACGGGCGGTTGTTCGTTGACGGGAACGCATGCTTGCAGAAGCAGGAGACTTCCTGTTGCCAAGGCCAACAAAGTAGCTTTCATGGGTGTCCCTCCAGCAGGTGTTTTTTCCGACTGTCAATGTGTAAGACGCAACGAATGCGGCAGATGTTTCGCCAGTTTCTTTGCCTTGTATGGCATGATCCTTTTTTTCCTATGGAAGAGAATTCGTTAGCAGCGGGGAACCTTCCACAAATCTGTCAAGCTGCTTCATGACTCTCTGCATCACCGCCAAAGAAGCCGACACGTCCCATCCAATCTCAAGAGCATGGTTGGCCTCTTGGATGACGGATAGACGGATGTTTGGCTTTTGTGAGCGGATGGCCTCCAGATTCGCCTCGTGGTAGAAGTGATCATTCGTCCCGATCACAATCAGCATCTCCTGCTGGCAATCCATCAGGCTTTTGGCCAGCTTCTCGTTGTCGATGATCGGCGTCAGCAGAACGGCTTTAGCCGCGGCAAAACGTGGGTCCCGGCACAGGCCGTTCGCGATCGGCATCGTACCTACCGATTTTCCGAGAAACAGGAAGTTTCCGTAGGAGTGTTCGGCCAGTACCTTCTCTGCGACTGCGTTCACATCCTCGTACATCCAGTCGCTTTGCTCCTCCCTGGACAATTCCCAAAACGCGGGTTTGTCCTGGTAATTGTACTGAATGTGAACGACATCGATGCTCTTTTGAAGCATGAGCATCGTGGAATAGTAGAGGAGAGGCTTGTCGAAGGAGTAACCGGTGCCTGGACACATGAAACAAACCGTTTCGCTCCGTGTTTCCGCGGGGCGAATTTGCACATAGGGGATGTTCGAACGTTTGCCGATTGCAAAATGATTGAGCACCTGTGGCGGCTTCATTGACGATCAACTCCCATTCATCGTTTCCCCAAATGATGGGGGACGGGTAAAAGAGACGTCAAGACTGTGTTTAAAACTGCCCCCGAAACGGTTACAATCTAAAAAACGGAAAAAGGAAGGGATTTCCATGAAACGGACGTTTACAGCGAACTCAGTCACATTGTCTTACCGCGACGCAGGCAGCGGGACACCGCTTGTCATGATCCACGGCTTTTGCGGAAGCTCGCAGTACTGGCAGGAGATCTTTCCCGCGTTATCCCAACAGTTCCGTGTGATTGCCCCCGATCTGCGCGGGCACGGCGACAGCTCCGCTCCCGATGAGACCTACACGATGGAACGAATGGCAGACGATCTGGCCTGTTTGCTGGATCACCTGCAGCTCCCCAAGGCGATCCTGTTCGGACACTCGCTGGGCGGATACGTCACGCTTGCCTTTGCCGAGAAGTACGCGGACAAGCTTTTTGGTTATGGACTGGTTCACTCCACCGCTTATCCGGATGATGAAAAAGGGAAGGAAAACCGGCAAAAAGGGATGGACAGCATCCGGGAGAACGGAATGGAGCCGTTTGTCAAGGCACTGATCCCAAAACTGTTCGCCCCTCAGAACCTGAAGGCCATGCCGGAAGCGGTTCAACTGGCAAAGGAAATCGGCTGTGCCACCAATCCCCAGGGAGCGATCCGTACTTTGGGAGGGATGCGGGAGAGGCCTGACCGGAATGACGTACTGAGCAGATCGGAACTGCCCGTGCTGTTGATCGCCGGGGAGAATGATCAGATTATCCCGGTAGAAAAAACCTTCTCCGTTGATGCTCCGCATGTGGTCCGGGAGATGATTTCATCTGTCGGACATATGAGCATGCTGGAAGCTCCTGAAGAGTTGAATAAAATAATCAGACAATTTGCGGCGTCGATCACCTCTAAAATCTAGCTAACTTCTCGAAATATTTGGTATAATTCTAGATATGTGCTGATATTTGCTATTTTTGTAAATGAGAGAGGGGATTCTTACACATGAAAAAGGCACGTCGCATTAGCGCGGCACTGCTGGCGGGCGTCATCAGTTCGTCTTTGATGGCGAGCGCAGCGTTTGCCGCACCGGTTCATCCGGTGAATCACGTGGATTGGTTTGTGAAAAAAGCGATTGTCATCGGGGGAGTAGGCGGGCAACTGGAGCTGGAGCGCAATGTTACCCTGGCAGAAGCAGCGGCGGTATTTTCCAGGTTGAAAGGAGCCAAGTTGCAGGCCGCAGCTACCAAAGGCAGCCACTGGTCCGCTCCTTATTTGGCCTGGGCCAGGACGCAAGGCGCGGTCACACAGGACGATAGTAAAAACCCGACGCAACCGCTTTCTTCCGCCAAATTGACAGAAATCGCCAATAAGCTGGGCTACGAACTGAATCTTGAAAACAAGGCGCAAGTGACCCGCGGGGAGTTCTTTCAGGCGATGGGCGATGCCGCAACCACCCACGTAACCATTGCCCACACCAATGACGTGCACGGCCATATCGAAGAAAACGCAAACGGGAAGGAGTTCGGATATGCCAAAATCGCCACTTTGCTGAAACAATGGCGTGAAGAAAACGATAACTTCCTCTTGCTCGACGCGGGGGACACCTTCCAGGGAACCGTGTTCGTCAACCAGTTCAAAGGCGAATCGATTGTTCCGATTCTCAATCACCTCGACTACAACACCATGGCAGCAGGCAACCACGAGTTTGACTTCGGCTATGAACAGCTCCTCAAGCTGCGGGACATGCTGGAGCACCCGGTGATTTCAGCCAACGTGTTTAAGGCAGACGGCAAGGAGCTGCTGGTTCCGACCTACTATGCAGAGGCGGGCGGCAAGAAGTTCGCCTTTATCGGGTTTGTAGCCGAAGATACCCCGATCCTTACCCATCCGGACAACGTCAAAGGCTTGACCTTCAAAAACCCGGTAGAGGTAGCCAAAGTGGCTGTACCAAAACTGAAACAACAAGTGGATCACGTTATTGTCGTCTCCCACGTGGGCATTGACGTGGACCGCGAAATGGCGAAAAACGTTCCAGGAATCGACCTGATCGTAGGGGGGCACTCCCATACTCCGCTGAAGACGCCGGAAGTGGTAAACGGAACCTACATCGTTCAGGACTGGGAGTACGGCAAATCGCTCGGACGCGCCGACCTTTACTACCTGGGGAAAGAACTGGTCGCTTTCAGCGGCGGTCTGGCTGAATACGATGAAAAAGTACAGGCTGACGCCGAAGTGGACAAGATGGTAAAAGAGGTTGTCAAGAAGATTGACGAAGTGATGAACGTAGTGATCGCCAAGACGGAAGTGCCGCTGGACGGTGACCGTACCCTGGTGCGCACTCGCGAGACGAATGTAGGCAACCTGATTGCCGACATCATGCTGGAGCGCACCAAAACGATCAAGGGACAGGAAGCTGATATCGCCCTGACCAACGCCGGCGGCATTCGCACGCAGCTGAATGCCGGCGACATCACGAAAAAAGATCTCTACACGCTGCTGCCGTTCCCGAATACCCTCGTCGTCGTTGAGGTAACCGGGGAAGAGCTGAAGCAAGCGCTGGAAAGCGGCGTGAGCGAAGTGGAAAAAGGGGCGGGCCGCTTCCCGCAAATCAGCGGCATGTCCTTCACCTACAATCCGGCCAAGCCGGCGGGCGAGCGCGTGGTAGAGGTCAAAGTGGGCGGTCAGCCGCTCGACCTGAAGAAGACGTACAAGCTGGCAACCAACGATTTCATCGCTGCAGGCGGGGACGGTTACACTTCTCTGAAGAAACCGGCCTTCAATACCGGGCTTACTCTCTACAGTCTGGTGGAGGAAGCGTTCATCCAGCGCAAAGCCCTCCATCCGACAGTGGAAGGACGTATTGTCGAAGTTAAATAAGGAATACCGTAAGACAGGAAGCTGAATCTTCCTGTCTTTTTTCTTGGTGTATAAGAATTTATAACATTGGGACATCCCATACAGCCGCTAGAAAAGGGTTCGGGGCCCCGCCCGGCGAAGAAAGGGACCCCACTCGGCTCAGCGATAGCTAACGTCGAGTGGGTTGAGGATAGCTAGTTTCCCCTGAAAAATTCCTGGGGTAAGTCAAAAACAAAAGGAATTCAGCTCTCTAAATGGAAGTAGTGTTGTCGAGGCAATACATCCAAAAAGAGGGACTGAATTCCTTTCTTCATAAAGAAATTCAACAGTGCTCCTCGAAAATCCTTTTTGAGGTGAGCGATTATGTTAAAACTTCGTAACGAGCAAATCACATTGTGGGATACCCTTCTCCCTGAACCAATCC
>NZ_JBIYSM020000034.1:0-52585 GCF_044759095.2 Brevibacillus soli | reverse complement strand
TTCGGAATCTGGGCTCATAACCTCAGAAGAGCAGCCCAAATGGCCAAATAAGCAACGATTAACGGATACAGTTACACGGTAGCCCCCTGAGATTCACCACAATGAGATGCTTCTGCCAAAAAACGATTTTTTCAGGAGTAACTAGCTATCCTCGACCCACTCGGCGTTAGCTATCGCTGTGCCGAGTGGGGTCCCCTTCTTCGCCGGGCGGGGCCCCGAACACTTTTCTAGCGGCTGTATGGGATGTCCAAATTGATAAATTCTTATACACTAAAAAAAGCCGAACATTCGGCTCTTTTTAGCATTTTACCACTGATACTTACTTCCGAATACCGTTGCTTCCCCCGAACAGGATGCACCTGCCAGCCGCACCAGGAAAGGCCGCTCCCCGCGCTTTGCCAATGCTTCAGCCGTCACGCCCTGACCGTGCGGGCTGCACAGGAGAATGTTTCCGCCGGGGCAATGAAGCAATCGGCACCTTGCCTGCAGACGCTGATCTTCATAGAGATCGCCGGCACAGAGCCCGAACCATTCCTGCCAGCGTTCAGCCGTATCCTCCAAGTCAGCTACGGCCCATGCGATCCGATCTATCCGCCGTGCTCCGTTGGGATGGGCGGCAATGACGTCGCGGGAGGTCAAATCCATTCGTCTCTCCTCGTCGCTCTGCTCCCACTGGATGAAAAACGGCAGCGGATGCTGCACGTCATCACTCTTGGCAAACAACATGCTCCAGCGAATGATGGAGCCATCCACCCGCTGGCGGCTGCCCGGTACGGGACCGATTACGTTCAAGCCGTTTTGCTTCAAATGTTCGGCCAGGCGTTCGATTTCCCTCGTTCGCAGCGCAATCTGTCCCAGTCCTTCTCCGCTTTGGGGAAGGTCGCGAACCAGCTGCTGAATCAGCGGGTTTTCGGAGCGCTCTGCCGTTTCCGAGTGTTCCACAGCGAGAAATTCCACGTAGCTTACATCAAAGTAGCAGAGGCTATTGTACGTCCCCCAGCCTTCGTGGCGTCCTCCCGCCACCGCGTGAAAACCCATCCGGCGCATCTCCTCTGCCGCCTCCAGCGGGGATCTGCGCAAAAAATGTACGAGATGATCAAAAGCGAGTGACATTGCCTTTCCTCCTTGCCATCATAAGCGTACGTGTGTGCCTGCGCCCAGTTGTTTGGCTTTTTCGTAAACGGCTCGCGCCACCATCGTGTCCAGGTAGGCGATGCCGACCGACTTGTAGAGTGTAATCTCTTCAGCCCGCTCCCGTCCCGGCTTGCGCCCCGACAGAATGTCACCCAGCTCGGCGTGCAGTTGGTCTATCGACCATTCCCCCCGCTCGATGGGCATGAGTAAATCGCCTGCCTCGTGTAAAGCCCCTTCCAGCGTATCTACCACTACCTTGCTGCTTCGTTTCAAGGCAGTCACGTCAAACTCCTGCATGTGCGGCTGATACGCGCCGATTGCGTTTACGTGTGAGCCCGGCCGCAAACGTTCGCCGTCAAACAGCGGTTCGGTCGATTTCGTGCTGCAGACCACGATGTCAGCCGAGTCCACCGCCTGATTGGCGTCTGATGCAATCTCTATGGATCCCTTCCAGTCCGGATAGAGGGTGTGAATCTCTTCCGCCAATTTGTACGCTCGTTCTTTCGTCCGGTTGTAGAGAGTAAGACGCTTGATGTCGCGCACCTCCATCACCGCTTGAACCTGCCCCACCGCCTGCGCTCCGCACCCAAGCACTGCGCAGCTGTCCGCGTCTTCCCTGGCCAGAAGCTTGGTTGCAACTCCGCTGCTCGCACCCGTACGGAACACCGTCAGATAGGTAGCGTCCATCAGCGCAACGTGCCGACCGGTCTTTGCTTCCGTCAGCAGCGTGACCCCCTGCAAAGAAGGCAGCCCCTTCTCCTGGTTGTGGGGAAAGATACTTACCACCTTAACCGCCGTATACTCGACCGCCTCAATGTACGACGGCATGTAGAGCGTGGTCGCTCCATGCTTCTCATGCGGAACGGATGTGCGAACCGGAGTCTCTGTTTTGCCTTCGGCAGCAAAGCGAAAGGCCGCCTCCACATCCTGCAGGCACTCCTTCATTGTATACAGCTTTTGAATTTCCTCTCTGGACAATACCAGCATGCCCTCTCCCACCTTTCTTTTACCCACCCGCCATAGCTAGGCTCCACCCACCCGACTATAGCTTACGCTGCGTCGGGTGGGGCCCGGTATGTGAGCGGGACCCCATTTGCTTCGCCGGGCGGTGCCCCTAACTCCTGCTATGAAGTGAATTTTTTCAATAAAAAAAGCTTCGATTGAAGCCCTCTCGAAGAAGCTGGTTCTTCGTTAGAGGAAACTTTTTATGCGTTCCGGAAAGTTTATTTCAGGGCGCTTTCACACGGTGAAGCCCTTAAACTTTCCTACACGATAAAGAAAAGAATCGCACGCGGCGATGCATGCGATTCCGGAAAACCTTTACAAGTTGGCGTCCTTGGTTTCACGGGTAGCGGAAATCGCGATCAGCGAGATGACACCGGTCAAGATGATGTACAGCGCCACCGGTACCCAGGAGTTGTTGTAGGCGCTCAGCAGGGCTGTCGCAATCAGCGGAGCCGTTCCTCCGGCAATCGCTGCGCCCAGCTGGTAGCCGACCGTTACACCGGTGTAGCGTACCTGCGTACTGAAAATTTCCGAGAACAGTGTTCCCAGTACGGCCGTTACAGGAGCCCAGAGAATACCCAGAGCGATGACGGTCGCCACGGTGAGCCACACGGCCGATTTCAGTGAAAGCAGGTAAAAGTACGGGAAGGCAAACAGCATCATCGCAATGGTGCCGCCAATGTATAGCGGCTTGCGTCCAATTTTATCGGACCACTTGCCCATAAACGGAATCACGATGGTGGTAACCAGTGTTGCCATGGTGACGGCATTGAGGGCTGTCACTTTGTCATAGCCGAGATATTTTGTGGCATATGCGATGACGAACGTCGAGAAGATGTAGAACGGACCTGTTTCCACCACTTTGGCTCCAATCGCGATCAGCACGGACTTCCAGTGGTAACGGAACGTGTCGACCAGTGGAACCTTGGCGATATGGCCGGTTTGCTTCGCCTCCTGAAACGCAGGGGTTTCATCGATGCCATTGCGGATCCACAGACCGATAAACACGAGAATGGCACTCAGAATAAACGGTACGCGCCAGCCCCAGGAGAGGAATTGGTCTTCCGGCAGCAGGCTCATCAACGAGACGGAGAGGGTACCGAGCAGCATCCCGATGGTGACGCCCATCTGCGGTACACTGCCGTAGAAACCGCGCTCGTTCTTGCCCGAGTATTCCACCGCCAAGAGCAGGGCGCCGCCCCACTCGCCGCCGATCCCCAATCCCTGAATCAAACGCAGGATAAACAGCAGGATCGGGGCCCAGATGCCGATGGTGCTATAGTCCGGCAACAAGCCGATCAGCACGGTTGCCGTTCCCATCAGGGAGAGCGTCAGCACGAGTGTTTTTTTGCGGCCAATTTTGTCACCGATATGGCTGAAGAAGATTCCCCCCAATGGACGAATGAAAAAAGTCAGAGAAAAGGACAGGTATGAAAGCAGTAACCCTACGACGGGGTCCGTATTGGGGAAAAACAACTTGTTAAACACCAAAGATGCCATTGTCCCGTAGAGAAAATAGTCGAACCATTCGATGGAGCTGCCGATCAGGCTGGCCACCAACGCTTTGGTTCCGGTTTGTTTGGAAACCGCCACTTGAGCCATAAAATCCTCCTTATCAAATTTACATATTTTTACGAAATGTTAACGCTTACTTAACAGAAAAGTCAATATAAAAACGTAAAGAACGGGATTATGGGAGCATCTGCTCTATCTCTTTTTCCAACTCGCGGCGATGACGCCGAGCTTGATCCGGACTCCACTTGCACTTCACCTGCATGAAAGCGAGGACGGGCTCCTTCCAGCGTTTGGCCCACCCGAGGTCAAACAACAGGCTGCTGGTGCGGCGCAGGAAGTAATCAACCGGCGTCACCACCATCTCCGCTTCCATGCCGTAGACCAGCGAGGCAAACACCTCCAGCGAAAGTTGATGGGCAGCCGCTTCTTTTCCCCGTGTCCGCAGGATCTCAAACAGGTGATCCGCGTTCCCTCCGTACCGTTTTACGAGGCGTTCCGCTTGTTCTTGTGAGAGACCAAGCGCCATTCCTTCAGCCGTCTTTTTTGGGACAAATCCGGCAAAACCTTTGGACCCGCCCACTTTCCCGCCAGACAGCGCGATTTTGTCTGTCGTGCATTTGGCAGATACGCCGAGGTTTTTGGCAGCGATGTTGACCACTTTCTCGGCCATTTTGCGATAGCCGGTCAGTTTTCCCCCGGCGATGCTAATCAGGCCGGTCGGCGAGAAAAAGATTTCGTCTTTTCGCGAAATCTCGGAAGCCGATTTGCCTGCTTCGTAAATCAACGGGCGAATGCCGGCCCAGCTTGCTTCCATATCTTCCGCCTTGATCGCCAAATCAGGGAACATGAAGTCAATGGCCGCCAGCAGGTAGTCACGGTCTTCCGCCGTCATGACGGGATGGGCGAGATCTCCTGTGTAGTGAGTATCGGTGGTGCCCACGTAGGTTTTCCTTCCCCGTGGAATGGCAAAAGCCATCCGGCCGTCCGGGGTGTCAAAATAGATCGCCTGCCTCAGCGGAAAGCGCTTCTGGTCGAAGACGATGTGCACCCCCTTGGTATGGTACAGCTGTTTCCCCTGTTTCGAGCCGTCCTTTTCCCGCAATTGATCCACCCAGGGACCGGTCGCGTTGATGATCTGTTTGGCAAAAATCTCGAAGGTACGGCCATTGGTCATATCCTTGGCGAGCACGCCGATTGCCCTGCCGTTTTTATACAGAAAATCCTCCGCCTTGACATAGTTGACCGCGAGCGCCCCTCTGTCAGCCGCTTCCTTGATCGTTTCCAGCGTCAAGCGCGCGTCGTCTGTTTTGTACTCCACGTAATAGCCGCCCGCCTTCAGCTTATCCCGGCGCAGAAGCGGCTCTTTTGTCAGCGTAGCCGCCCGGTTCAGCATCTTCCGCCGTTCGCTTCGTTTGACCCCGGCTAGCAGATCGTACAGGTAAAGCCCGAGGGACGTGGAAACCCGACCGTAGGTGCCGCCTTCAATCAACGGCAGCAGCATCCATTCCGGTTGGGTTACATGGGGCGCGTTTTCATATACGATGGAGCGCTCTTTTCCCACTTTGGCCACCAGGCGGAATTCCAGTTGTTTCAGATATCGCAAGCCTCCGTGAATCAGCTTGGTTGAGCGAGAACTGGTACCGGCCGCAAAGTCCTGCATCTCCATGAGACCTGTTTGGATTCCACGCACCTGCGCGTCCAGGGCAATGCCCGCTCCGGTAATTCCTCCGCCGACAACCAGCAGATCGAGTTGTTGGTTCTGCAGCCGGGCAATCTGTTGTTCACGATTCATGGTGATCACTCCTGTCAGTATCACAGCTTCCCGATTATGTAAAGGCCATTGCCGCCGTTACTGCTTTTTTCCAGCCTGCGTAGAGCCTTTCGCGCTGCTCGTCGCCCATCTGAACGTCAAATGCGCGTTCCACTTCCCAGTTGTCGGCGATCTCCTGTTTGTCTTTCCAGAAGCCGATGGCAAGACCGGCCAGATAGGCAGCGCCCAAAGCGGTCGTCTCGTTTACTTTCGGACGGTCAACCGGAACGCCCAGCAGGTCGCTTTGGAACTGCATGAGGAAATTGTTCATCACAGCGCCGCCGTCCACACGCAGTTTTTTCAAGCGTATACCGGAGTCAGCTTCCATCGCCGTCAGGACGTCTTTCGTCTGGTACGCAAGCGCTTCCAGCGTGGCGCGGACAAAATGCTCCTTGCTCGTTCCCCGCGTCAGGCCGAAAATCGCGCCTCGTACATCGCTGTCCCAATACGGTGTGCCCAATCCCACAAAGGCCGGCACGACATAGACCCCATCGGACGATTCCACGGCCGTCGCATAGCGCTCACTGTCGGACGCGCTTTTCAGCATGCGCAGTCCGTCACGCAGCCACTGGATGGCGGAACCCGCAACGAAAATGCTTCCCTCCAGGGCGTACTCCACTTTTCCCTCTAGGCCCCAGGCGATGGTCGTCAAGAGGCCGTGTTCGGAGCGAACCGCTTTTTCACCGGTGTTCATCAGCATGAAGCAGCCGGTTCCATACGTGTTCTTCGCCATGCCCTCTTCGAAGCACGCCTGACCGAACAGTGCCGCCTGCTGATCCCCAGCCGCCCCGGAAATCGGCACCGCTTCGCCGAAGAACAGGTCCTCTTCCGTGTACGCGTAGACCTCAGAGCTGGAGCGGACTTCGGGCAGCATGGTTTTCGGCACGGTCAGGTGCTCGAGGAGTTCGTCGTCCCACTTCAGTTCGTAGATGTTGTACAGGAGCGTCCGCGAGGCATTGGTATAATCGGTGACGTGCGCCTTTCCGCCTGACAGCTTCCAGATCAACCATGTATCCATGGTGCCGAACAAAAGGTCGCCTCGTTCTGCTCTCTCCCGCACCCCTGCCACGTTGTCGAGAATCCACTTCACTTTTGTGCCGGAGAAGTAGGCGTCAATCAAGAGACCGGTTTTCCTGCGGAACCGTTCGTTCAATCCTTTCCCTTTCAACTGCTCGCAGATTTCTGCCGTTTGACGGGACTGCCAGACGATAGCGTTGTAAACCGGCAAACCCGTGTGTTTGTCCCACACCATTGTCGTCTCCCGCTGGTTGGCGATCCCGATCGCTGCAACTTCCCTGGCGGAGATGTTGTGGCTGGCCAGCACTTCGCCGATGACGCCGACAACGGAACTCCAGATCTCCATCCCGTCGTGCTCCACCCAGCCCGGCTTGGGGAAAATCTGTGTAAACTCCTTTTGGGCGATCCTCACAATGTTTCCTTCCCGATTGAAGAGAATGGCCCGTGAACTGGTCGTACCCTGGTCTATGGCCATGACATACTGTTTCCCCAAGTTACCTCTCTCCTTCATTTTTATAAGGTTTGACCAGATCGGCAAAAAAAGCCGCCACGTCTCCCACGTATGAGACAGATGGGCACGTGAATACACATGTAATATACCATTTTTTCACATAGTGGAAGGGAGGTTTTCACATGAATCCGCGCGAACCCATTGATTCGGTCCGGTTTGCCAAAGCCCCGCGCAGCGATTTCACGATCATGGAAGGAGGACTCTATGAGAGTCGCGATTGTAGGTGTTGGCGGAGTTGGACAAGTAAGCGCCTGCGAAGTGGTGAAAAAGGGTTACGTGACAAAGCTGGTCCTGGCTGATATCTCCATCGGACCGGCGGAAGAGCTGGCCGCGGAGCTTCGGCGGGAAACGGACGCCGAAATAAAGGTCAGGCGCGTGGACGCGGGTGACGTTGCCAGCGTGCAGTCCATCCTGGGCGACATTGACGTACTGCTGCACATCGGACTGCCGGAAAACAACTTTCAGGTCATGAAGGCTTGCCTCCATACCAAAACGAACTACATTGATACCGCATCGAGCGGACCGGTCTGGCTCCGAAAACAATTGGCATGGAACGATGCGTTTCAAGCGGCGGGCATTCTGGGCATCATGGGGCTGGGGTGCGATCCCGGTTTCTCCAACATCGCCGCCCGCTATGCCGTTGACCAGTTGGATGAAGTGGATGCCATTCTCATCAGGGATGGGGACAATTCCATTGTCGACTACGACGGTTTTTGCTCCTATTTCAGCCCGCAAACCGCCATTCAGGAATGTTTGGCGAAACCCAATTACTGGACGCAAGACTTGGGAGAACAGTATTTCCCGACGCCTTTTGCCAACAAGGAAGAGTTTGAATTCCCCGAGCCGATCGGTTGGCTCGACTGTTACAACGTGGAACATGAAGAAGCGACGACCCTGGGCGAGACGATCGGTATAGCCAAAGGGTGCAAATACGTCGACTTCAAATACGCGCTGCACCCCAATTTTGTCAATACCCTGCAGGTGCTGCGCCACCTGGGACTCGACAGCGATGAAGAAATTCTTGTGAAAGGCGTGAAAGTGGCACCGCGCGACGTCGTCGTGACGACGATGCCGAAACCGGCCGATCTGGCGGGCAAAATCCACGGATATTCCTGCGTGGGAGCGCTGGTAAAAGGGCGCAAGGACAACAAGCGAAAAGAACTTTACGTCTACACCATGGCCAATCATGACGAGGTGTTCGAACAGACCGAATTTCAGGCAACCATTTGGCAGACAGGGATCCCGCCGGTCGTCGCGGTGGATATGATGGCGGAGGGATTGCTGACCATGACGGGCTGCATCCCGCCCGAACTGATCGATCCGATCCCGTTTTTGGAACGGCTGAAGGCACGCGGGATGGCCTGGCACGTGATTGAAAAGACATCACCTCTCCTGTAGCTGAGGTAGGACGTAATTCAGATAGACTTAGCAAGTGGGGAGAAAAACATTTCTAATCTTCGCTAGTCGCTACGCCTAGAAATATTTTCCTCCTCGTAACCGGATCTCTCTTGCGAGCAATCGTCAGAGGGTGTCCTCTAAAGTAGTCTTATCTACTTTCGGGACACCCTCTTTTCACTGTATTCCCTTGAGCCGGCTTGCTGTCGGTTTCCCCAATCCCAACGAAGCGGGGATTCCCGCTGCTGCAAACCCTAACAGGATGGCAAACAGGATGCGGTAGTCGACCAAGAGGCTGACCAGTACGGTAGCGATTATCCCGCCCAGATAGCGGGAGGTGGAAAAAATACCGGAGGCGATGCCGGACATCTCTTTCGGTACGGCCTGCAGCGAAGCGGCCTGCATGGGAGCGGAACCGATTCCGCAGCCGATTCCGCCGATCACCATGGCCAACACCCTATAGGAATACGACGGTACCCAATACATTCCCCAAAACGCTATCAGCCCCGCTGCCGTGACGATAAAGGAGAGCATGACCGCCTGCCGCGGCCCCACCCGGTCGGAAAAATATCCGCCGATCCAGGAAGACAGGGACATGGACAGCGAGAAGAGGAACAGCAGAAAGCCGATCGTCTGCATGGATAGCCCAAATTCCCTTTGCATCAGGATCGGCATGACCAGGATTGTGCTGTACATGATGCCGTTGCCCAACAAAATCGATACATTGGCACTGGTAAACATGCCGTTTTTAAACAAATCAAACTGGATTAACGGCGACTCGCACTTCTTCTCCTGCCGGATAAATAACCATATGGCCAAAAGCAGAAGAGCAATCGTACCGACATGCAGCCATTCGGGATGGGTGACCAGCAAGATCAGCGTGACCAGGCTGACAGCCAGCAGGATGCAGCCGTACACATCCAGGGATGACGTGGTCTTGCTCTTCACTTTGGGAAGGGCAGCAAAGGAGGCCATCACAGAGACCAGGGCAAACGGGATGTTCACCCAAAAAATCGAGGGCCATCCCCAGTGGCTGATGAGAAAAGCGCCTGCCAGCGGACCGAGGGCCGCCCCGATTCCCATGGACAATCCAAACAGGCCAAGCGTTCTTCCCAACTTCTCTTTCGGCGTGACATAGCGAACAACTGCGCTCGCGTTGGGGGCAGCCAGAGCGCCGCCCATCGCCTGAATCGCCCGGCAACCAATCAGCCAGAACAGATTCATGGAAAAGATGGCCGCTGCCGACGCTCCCAAAAAGAGCGACATGCCAAGCAAGAACATCTTGCGGTTGCCGTACAGATCGCCAAGCTTGCCAGCGATCGGCTGCACCACGGCCATTACGATCAGATAGACGGTGACTACCCAGGAAACAAGGGGCAGGCTGCTGTGTAAAGACTCCGTAATAGTGGGTAGCCCGACCGCGATCATCGTAGAATTGACAGGGATCAGAAAAGTCCCTGCCAGAATCGAAAGCAGCACGATCCCGTACCTACTTTTCTCCAAAGGTAACAACCCCGTTGGAGCCGTCCACCGTCACGACGTCTCCATCCCGCAAAATGGCGGTGGCTACCTTCGTTCCCACCACAGACGGAAGCTTGTATTCGCGTGCGACTGTGGCGGCATGGGAAAGAATTCCGCCCGCATCCGTCACCACCGCGCCGGCCACGGAAAAAAGCACCGTCCACGGCGGAGTCGTCGTCTTGCAGACCAGTACGTCCCCTTTTTCGATCTTGGCAAAATCCTCCGGCCCGCGAACCACTTTCACCACGCCCGTATACACACCTTGAGAAGCCCCATATCCCGCAAATTTCCGCTCTGATTCATTCACTTCCGGAGTCTTGGAGCCGAACACCCGCTCCAGCATCGGGTCGTTCGGGACTCCTTGCGGCGGCGTCCCGTAGAAGGGAGGAACTTGTTTTCGCTTGTTTGCTTCATGTTCTTCCCTGCGCTGTTTCACCTTGTCATATAGGTACACCGGTTGGCTCAATGCCTGCATCAATTCATCGAGATAAAGGAAAAAGATGTCTTCCCCTTGCCTGAACACATCCTGCTCCGCCAGCATTTCTCCAACATGAAGCAGGAACAGGCGGGCTTTCGCCGGCAGCATGGCATCGATGTAGAAGTGGTGATCCTCATCCAATCCCCATGAATCCAACGCATCTTGGTGGAGCTGGATGAAAGCTTTCTTCCCCTCCCCTTCCGGCATACGGGCCAAGACCTGACGCACCTTCGCTTCCCGCTCTGCAACCGTCTGCGCGAATTCCTGGTCGAAATTGAATTCTTTTTCGATGTAGGCGGAGATGATGGCCAGCGCATGGGCGGGGTTTTCCACCCAGGTCTCCTCCACAAATTCATGCGAGTTGGCCGTGCGATAGCCGTATTCTTCCAGAAACGCGTACAGTTCTGAGAGAAACGCTCTCCCTTCCTCACTCCTCGTGAGATGCTCCGCGAGTTCTGCAGCCGGCACCGCAGAAAAGAGAGGAGCGAGCGCCGCTGACTGCTGTACCTGTACAGCCAGCTTCCACAGAGCTTGATCCGTCTCCAGAGTCTTGTTCATTACGCCGGTCAGCAGACGATAGACAGCCGTCGTTTCGGGATCCTGGGCAAGCTGGCCGTACGATTGCTCAAGCGCCATGGAAATCGATCCACGGGGAATCACAATCTCAAAATGAAGCTGCCATGCCCGCTGGTAAAATTGGAACAGCTCCGCCACGTTTTCCCGCGCTTCCGCCAAGGTGAGCGGCTGGCTGCGCCACTGTTCGAGCCGAGCGTAAAACGGCATGAATTCACTCTCCACATAGTCGAGCATACGCGGCTTTAACCGAGGCAGTAACGGCTCCACGATGGCTTGATGTTCTTTTACGCGCTGCTCCAAGTTTCCCTCATGGAGCAGCGTCGCTTGATAGATTCTCCCGTCGGACAACTTCATCACAAATTGACTGATCGGCATTTTCAGATTTTCAAATGCGATCTTCGTCCCCTCTGTCATCGCCGGCAGTTGAAACGAAGCAAACAGAGGGCTGACAGCATGGGCCAGATGGACGTCGTCCTGCACCCAAAAACCGGTTTGCTTCTCCTCTTCGCTCAAGCAGATCCTGCTTTGGAAGTTTGCCAGATCCATGTTCACGCTTCCCCCTTAGGTCGTAATCGGTCTTGCTTGCAGGATGTAGATTTGTCCGTCCTTGACGGCAAATTCGAGATCGACGGGATACCGGAACAGCGCTTCGATGGATAGCGCCTCTTTTGCCAGCGACGATACCTGTTCGTCGGTAAGGGAAAAGCGCTGCTGCTCTTCGCTCGCGGTCTGCACCGTTTTCGTCTCCCTGCTGTCCGCTACCACTTTCACTTCCTTTCCCCCCAGCTCCTTGTGAATCTGCAGGCTCTTTCTGTCTACAAAAAACGCATCCGGCGTAACCAGTCCGGACACAATCGCTTCTCCCAAACCGTAACTTGCATTGAGTACCAATTCATTTTGGTTCCCGCTCACCGGATTGACGCTGAAAATGACGCCCGATACGTCGGGAAAAATCATCTGCTGCACCAAGACCGCCATCGGAACAGACCCGATGCGATTGTTTCTTCGGGAAACATACTGCTTTACACTCGGAGAGAACAGCGAACTCCAGCAAAGTTTCACGCTGTCAAGCAAATGGGGAAGATCGGTTACGTTCAAAATGGTTTCGTATTGTCCGGCGAAGGAAGCATCCGGCAAATCTTCCGCGGAGGAAGAGGATCGGACAGCGACGGATAATTTGGGAGCGAAACGGCGGAGCGCCTCTAATGAAACGGCGATCTGCTCGTGAATTGCTTCCGGGATCTTCGCTTGGAGGATCTTCTGCGGAAAATGCGCTTCTTCCGTAATTGCTGACAAATTGTTTTCAGCCCAAAAAGTTTCGAACGCGGTGCTCGTGATGACAAAGCCAGAAGGGATGCGGATATTTTCTGCCAGCAGAGCTGCCAGGTGCAGGGCTTTTGACCCGATTCGCATCCTTTGTTCATGCCGGGCGGCTTCCAGCGTGACAATATACAAGTCGTCCACTTCCTCAGGTAAAATGAACAAAAAATGAACAGAAAATTTACCAATAATTCATCATATACAGCCTGCTGCGGAATATGCCGTCCATACCGTGACAGCAAAAAAATTAGACCCTGTCCGGGTCTGTTTCAACGATACTGATACTCCCTGGTGAGCGGCAGGGCATTGTTCACCCCTTTTGAGAAAAGGAGCTGGTGGATGCTGAGGCTCCCCAAGCGGAATGATGCCGCACTCGATTGCAAATAAAGCCTCCACATCCGAACGAAGCGCTCGTCAAACATGCTTTGGACGCTGTCCCGACGGCTTTCAAAACGCTCCGACCAACAGTCCAGCGTTTTCGCATAATGCATGCTCAAGTTCTCTACATCAAGAAGATGGAAACGGTATTCCGGCAGTAATGAGACGATTTCTCTCAGGGAAGGGATGTATCCGCCAGGGAAAATGTATGTTTCAATCCAGGGATCAGCCGGCTCTTCTTTTTGATGCGTAATCGTGTGCAATAGCGCCAGCCCTTTGTCTTTCAGCAGGACTTCCACTGCCTTCATGAACAGGGGATAGTTTTCCTTCCCCACGTGCTCGAACATGCCTACGCTCGATATTTTATCGAATGTCTCCTGAGTATCTGCCTGTTCCCGATAATCGATCAGCTGCACCTCCACCCTTTCGTTAAGGCCAAGGGCAGCAATCCGTTCCTTCGTTTTTTTATACTGCTCCTCACTTACTGTGACCCCTTTTGCTTTTACACCGTATTGCTGGGCAGCGCGTATGATCAGCCATCCCCAACCGCTGCCGATGTCGAGCAGTTTTTCTCCGGGACGAAGCTGAAGCTTTTTCAGGACGTGATCGATTTTCTGAAGCTGGGCTTTCTCCAGCGAATCATCTTCCTGATGAAAATACGCGCAGGAATAGCTCATGGTCTCATCCAACCAGAGTCGGTAAAACTCGTTGCCTAAATCATAGTGGTGCCGGACATCTTCTTTTTGCTTGCGCAGGGAAGTCAGTTTGGGCAGCCTGGAGATGGTTTCGCTCCATAACTTGTCTTTATTTGAATAAGCAGCGGCAATCACATCCTCAATCTTGCCCTGAATCTCGATGATGCCATCCATGTACGCCTCGCCAAAGGATAGAACCGGGTTCTTCAGAAAATCTGCAACCGACACTTTCTGTGTAAACTTGATGGTAAATTCGGGATCACCTTCGCCATAAGCTTCTGTCGTGTTGTCCCAATACGCAACCTGAAACGATTTATGTGTAAATCCCTGAAAATACTGTTGAAAAAAGAATTTTTGCATCCGTTTCGTTCCCTCCTCTCCTGTATCATATTGGGCAATCCAGTCATTCGTGCCGTTCATCTGATCGCGATAAAAAAAGCTTCGATTGAAGCCCTCTCGAAGAAGCTGGTTCTTCGTTAGAGGAAACTTTTTATGCGTTCCGGAAAGTTTATTTCAGGACGCTTTCACACGGTGAAGCCCTTAAACTTTCCTACACGATAAGAAAACCCACCCGGCATTAGCTATTCTCACCCCACTCGGCGGTAGCTATCGCTGAGCCGAGTGGGGTCCCTTTTTTCGCCGGGCGGGGCCCCGAACACTTTCCTAGTGGCTGTATGGGATGTCCAAATTTATAAATTCTTATAAAAAACCTCCCACGTAGACGAATCTACATGAGAGGACTCACTCCACATCAGTCCTGCAAAGGCTGCGCGTTGTAGCTGCTGCCCGTCCAGTCGGTCAGCTCGCTGATCGCCTTCCACAAAACCGGATAAAATTCATAGCGAACGCCTTTTTGCAGCGCCTGAGCCGGCACTCCTTTCAGGCTGTTGGTCTCGAGGCCGATCATTCGGCGAACCAGTTGGAGATGCTGGTAACGGAAGCTCTGGAAGCTTTCGTCAAACTGAATCATCTGCTGCATCAACTGGTACAACTCGATATTTTCCTGCGGCTTTTGGTGAACGGCAAGCGGCGTCCGTTTTTGCGCGCTCAGCAGCTGTTCAAACGGCTCCCACAAGGTCGGTCCCGCCTGCAGAATCTGGTTGAATCCGGGAGAATCCTGCCCGCTGCCTCGGCCAAGTGCCAGACGGATCGTATGATAGTCGATCGGGCTGATCACCTTCACCATGTTGAACACTTCCGGCAAGTGTTTGAGGTGCATGTTGACCCGTCTCAACTGATTCGCGGCTCCTTGCGCGTCGCCTGCCAGCATCTGCCGTTTGGCTATCCCTAAGTACTGGATGATCAGCTTGAAATGCAGTTCGGCAATCTGGTGAATCATCTGGAAAGTCAGCTCGTCTTCGCAAGCCAGATGCCCCTCTTCCTTTTGCAATGCCAAAAGTTCTTCCGTGCGAATGTATTTTTCATAATCGGTCAGTTGTTTTTTTTCCATAATCTCTCCCTCTTCTACGCAGGATTCAGTGACCGGAGGACGGCGCGAACCGGGCTTCCGTCCGCCTCGGCAAGCGGAAGCGGCAGGGCAATCAGTTCGTAGTCACCGGGCTCTACATGGTCCAGGATAATCCCTTCCAAGATGTTGATGTCGTGAGCATGCAGCCCGTGGTGGGCGGAGAGTTCCTTGCTGGTAAGCGGATCGACGGACGGCACATCCACTCCGATCAGCTTGATGCCTTTTTCCGCCAGAAACGGCGCAATGTCTGCCCGCAAATAGCAGATCTCTGCCGGAAATTCCCCCGGATTCACCCAGGAACCGGTGCGAAGCAGCAACCGCGTAACCCCCTCGAGATCATAGGAAGCCAAGTCCTCAGCCCCAATGCTGGGTCTCCCGGACACGTCGATGACCCGTGCCGGCCCCATGTATACCTCCAAAGGAAGGTCGAGCGTTCTTTTTCCCTGGTTGTCGAAGTGAAACGGGGCGTCAATATGCGTCCCGGTATGGATGCTCATGGTAAGCTTCCCCACGTTTACCGAGCCGCTTTGTTCCTTTGACCAGCTGACCTCATAGGCGAATGTCGTATCGCCTGGCCAGGTGGGAACGCCTTTTTCCAGGCGGCGGGAAATATCGATCACCTTCATCGTGCGCCTCCTATGCGACAACACCGCGCTTGTTTTCGTACTGTTCGTACTTCTTTTCCACCATGATGGTTTTCAAAATCTGCACGGCGTTCCACACTTCACTGTATGAGTTGTAGAGGGCAATCGGTGCCAGACGGATGACATTCGGAGCACGAAAATCAGGGACGACGCCGTTTTCCTTCAATGCCTTGCAAATGCGGGCGGCTTCCGTGTGTTCCAGGCTGACATGACCGCCCCGGCGGTTGTTTTCCCGCAGATTGCCGATGGTAAAGCCCATGCCTGCCAGTTCGTGGTCGACCAGATCCATCAGATATTGTGTGATCTGCAAGGATTTGCTGCGGATGTTTTCCATGCCGGCTTCGGCAAACATCTCCAGCGAACCGAGCAGCGGCGCCATGCTCAGGATGTGCGGCGTGCCGATTTGATACGCCCCGGCCGTTTCTGCCGGCGTAAACACGTGCTCCATGTCAAATTGCTTGTCTTTGCGGGATCCGAACCAGCCGGCGAGACCGGGTAGCGTGCCGAAGTGCTTGCGATTTACGTACAGGCTCCCTACTCCGCCCGGTCCGCTGTTCAGATACTTGTAATTGCACCAGTAGGCAAAGTCCACGTCCCATTCATCGAAGCGATGGGGAATCGCGCCCACAGAGTGGCATCCGTCAAAGCCGATCAGAATGCCGCGGGCATGCGCTTCCTTCGTCAGGCGCTCGATGTCCAGAAGCTGTCCGCTGCGATACAGGACCGTGGGAAGAACGATCAGGGCGATTTCGTCCGTCATCGCTGCGATGATGTCTTCTTCTTCAAGAAAACGGCCGTCGCGGCTTTTCACCCGAACCAGGTGCTCCTCAGGGTCAAACCCGTGCAGCCGAAGCTGACTTTGCAGCGCATAGATGTCGGACGGGAAGTTCAGCTCATCTGCAAGAATCTTTGTCCGCTTTCCCACCGGCTGATAGAAGGTAGCAACCAGCTGGTGCAGGTTCGTTGTCGTGGAACCGCTTACAATTACCTCATCCGGCAAGGCGCCGACCAGCGGAGCACTCCATTTTCCCAGCTTCTCTGCGAGAGTAAACCACGGATGGTTTCCTTGCGTCCATCCGTCGATACCCAACAGCTTCCAATCGTCCAGCGCGTTCAGCAAAGCCCGCTCAGCCCGCCTGGACAACAGACCAAGTGAATTCCCGTCCAGATAAATGGTGTGGGGATGCAAATAAAACTCTTCACGGAAGCGGGCCAGATCATCCCGGCTGTCTAGCTCCCGCGCGTATTCAATCGTCGGCGAGAAGGAAGCGCTCTGCATGAAAATCCTCCTTTTTTGAATGGCACAACAGGTAACTGAGGCTATCTTACTGAAAAGTTGACATTGTGTCAATATTCTATCATTACGGGTCGTCCCGCCTTTCTTTTTCCCTTCGTTCCTTGTATCCTAGTAAGATGGAGGGGAATTCCGTGGAACACTCGAAAACGATGACAGACGGACGTCACCTGCGCTCGCAGCAAACGCGGCAAAAGCTGCTGGAGGCGGCGCGGCACGTGTTTTTAGAAGAAGGATTTCAAAAATCGACGATCTCCCAGATCATCAAGCGGGCGAAAACAGGCTATGGCACCGCCTACGTCCATTTCACCGGAAAAGACGACCTCTTGATCGTGCTGATGGAAGATGTAATGGCGGCGTTTTACTCCATTGCCGAACTGCCCTTTTTCCCCGCTTCCAAAGCAGAAGCACAGAAAATGATCCTGAACCAGACGACAACCTTTTTAAAAATGGCGGAATCGGAGCGCAACATGCTGCAGGTGTTTGCCGAGGCAATCGGCGTCTCGTCCGCGGCCCGGCAAAAGTGGACGGAAATTCGGGAAAAATTCATTCAACGCATCGCTCAGGATATTACCTACTCCCAGCAAAACGGCCTGGCTCGCAGCGATGTTCAGCCGGAACTGGTTGCACGCGGCTGGTTTTATGCGCATGAGATGTATCTGTGGGACATTGTTCGAAACGAACACACGGTTTCGCTCGATGACATCGCGATGACTTTGACGGCGATTTACACCGGCGGACTGTATCCGTCGCAAGAAAACCCACCCGGCATGAGCTAACGCTTCGCCGGGCGGGGCCCCGAACACTTTCCTAGTGGCTGTATGGGATGTCCATGGCAAGACCACTCACTCGCTGTTCATGATGATGGCGGAGGGCCGGTTGATCCATTGCAACGGACTCCTCTCATAGAAGCTGTGCTTGAATTGCAGTTCCGTTTCTTTGGTGATGGTCGCGAGCGGTACCTGATAGGTTTCAAACCGCCGGTACTCACACGCTTCGGTTACAGGGTCCGGGCTCTGCCGGATTAAAAACGACAAGCTTTTTAACCGGTTCTTAGGCTCGACATAAAACACGCTTTTCCAGAATCCGTAGGGAACCTGAATCTTGCATCCGGGCAAACCGTGAACACCGCAGTACTCTTCATCCTCTTCCTTGAAAATCGGCCCCGTTATCACGATCATTTTTTTATCATGGTCCAGCCTTTCCAGGATCCAGTCCTCCAGGCAATTCCATATTCCCGTGTTGAAGTTATGGTGCTGCAACACAATATTGGCGTAGCAAAACGAATCATAGTTGGCCCTCTCCGCTTCTCCCCTCTCTCCCCAGCAGACATCTCTTCTTCGCGTCAAATGCCCTTTGTCGTAATCATTCTTCGCATAAAACTCATGGCCGACCTGATTCTCAGCACCGATGCGTTCATCAAAATGCCATGACTTGTTATCTCTCTGCACGTCAACCCGTTTGCTTTCATCCACACATGCAGCTGAATAAACCGCAAATTTCCGCCGTTTGTTCATGACGATCGAGAAGTGGGTAAAGTGATACACCTTGCCGCCATCCAGCGCATCTTCCGCCGTTTGTCCATTTAGGCAAGGCAAAGGGACCTCGTGCATGTCTCCCAGAAAGAAGGGATCGTATTCCATACCCATGTTACTCCTCCTTTATCATGGATTGAAAAATGGTGACATTCGGGACTTCCTTTTTCATGGCGTTTCATCGATGGATGGTGGTGGCGGCGGGGTTTGATTTCGTTTTCGGAGACGCATCCAAAAGAGAATCACGGGAATGCCTGGAATGGCGAGAAAGAGAACGACGGGAATGGAACCGGCGATAAACACAATCAGCCATTTCAGGAAGGAGAGAATGGCCAGCAAGCTTTGATGAAAAGAGAGCCATGCATGCTCCCAGGTGCTTGCATCTGTCACATCGTCCAGCTTGGCAATGACTTTCTTCTCCACGAGTACGAGAGAAATGGTAGAGTAGGCGACGTTTTTATCAAGATAACGCATGCGGCCCTTGATTCGTTCTATTTCTTCCTGAACACCGGCCAAATCGCTTGAAATTTTCAAAAGGTTTTCCGTTTTCTTCGCATCCGCCATGAATTGCAGCAGACGGGCTTCCACTGCCTGGCGGGCTTTCAGGCGGGAGGAAAGGTCGACGTATTCTTCCGTCACATCCTGCCCCTCTATGGAACGGACGGGGATTTTTGTCGCCAGCTTGTCGAGCTCTTCCAGAAAGGAAGAAAAACCGGCTTGCGGGATGCGAACGACAATGTCTCCGCCTTTTTCCTGATCCGATTCATATTCGGACGAGGAGAGGATGTATCCTTGAAAGCGTGTCACGAGTGACGTTAACGAAGAACGGGCTTTGGCAAAATTCTCAACCTCTGCCTGAACGTTGGCCTTGTAAATCATTTTGCGCGAGGAGATCGCGGGCGAAGACATGACACCTGAGCTCGGTACGGAAGGATTTTCAGCGGTCGGTTGAGCGGGAGCTGAGTTGGCGTGGCTGGAACCGGGTGCCGCACTGTCATGCGATACCTCCGTTTCCGCTTGATTGGATGTCTTGGCTGCTCCGCTCTGAGAATGAGGAGCGCTGCAGGCAGCCATGAGGATGCACAGTACTACCAAAAGACTGGTCACGAACAGAAGTCTCTTTCTTGTTCTCTGTTTCAAATGAATCCCCCCTGTAGGTTCTACTTCTGGGACGACGCGGAGGGGAAGGATGTTTCCAAGGAATGGATCAAATGATACAAATTCAGGTGAAAAATGTAAATTTTTTCTCCTTTGTGGATACAATAGGGATAACCCTACTGGAAAGGAATGATTGGTATGGAAGCGGATATGAGCATTGCGGATGTGGTGAGCCAGATCAAGCAGATGAAAGAGAGCGGTAAAACCCTGAGCAAGAAGGCCGTGAAGCAGTCCCATCCCAAATTGATGAAGAACGCACTCTATTATTTTCCTAGCTGGGAACACGCCATTCAAAACAGCGTAAACACATAAACAACCGCACCTACTATACATACAACCAAAAGAGAGCACACGCGGTGCTCTCTTTCCTTTTACGCAAAATACGTCTTCGGCGACTTGCGCCATTCGGCGAGGAGCTGCTCCTGTTCGGCGGTGATCATTCCACGCTCGCGGGCAACCTCCAAGAGGGCCGAATAGTTCGACAGGGTCGTGCAGGGCACACCGGCATCAGCAAACAAGGATTCTGCGGCCGCGAACTGGTAGGTGAAGATGGCGACGACACCCAGCACGTCGCCCCCTTCCGCTTTGACCGCTTCGGCTGCCTTGAGCGAGCTGCCGCCGGTGGAAATGAGGTCTTCGATGACGATTACTTTCTGTCCCTCACCGAGCACACCTTCGATCTGATTTTGACGGCCATGTCCTTTTGCCTTGTCACGTACATAGATCATCGGCAGGTTCAACAACTCCGCCACCCATGCCGCATGGGGAATGCCAGCCGTGGCCGTTCCGGCAATCACTTCCGCATGCGGGAAGCGTTCACGGATGGCAGCCGCAAACGCTTCTGCGATCTGGCGGCGCACCGCTGGATGCGACATGGTAACACGGTTGTCGCAGTAGATCGGCGATTTGATGCCGGACGTCCAGGTGAACGGCTGTTCCGGACGCAGGTGAACGGCACCAATCTCCAGCAGATGTGCGGCAATTTGTTTTGCGATCGTTGTCGTTGTCATAAGACCCCATCCTCTCCTTTATTGGTCGGCTTCCACTCTATGAACCATCCTCTGCCAGGCTGCGGCCGGATCGTCGGCAGCGGTGATGGCCCGGCCGATCACGATGTAGTCGCTGCCCAAGCGAAACGCCTGTTCCGGTGTGGCAACACGGGTTTGGTCCCCGTTGTCCGTTCCGGCGGGGCGAATCCCCGGAGTAACCGTGACGAATGATTCGCCGGCCGCCTGTTTGATCAGCGGCACCTCCAGCGGAGAGGCGACCACGCCATCCAAACCGGCCTGCTTGGTCATCATCGCATAGTGGATCACGACGTCTTCCACTGTACCCGGAATGGCCAACTGCTGATTCATCATCTCCCGGCTGGTAGACGTCAGCATGGTGACACCAATCAGCAAAGCGCGGGGCGCTCCCGCTGCCGTCCCCTGCTCCAGTCCTTCCCGAGCCGCTTCCATCATGGCGACACCGCCGGCGGCATGGACGTTCACCATGTCAACGCCCAAGCGCGCCAGACTTTTCATCGCCCCTTTGGCCGTGTTGGGGATGTCGTGTGCTTTCAGATCGAGAAAGACCTTGAACCCTTTTTCCTTCAGGAAGCGAACGACGGCCGGCCCCTCCGCGTAGAACAGTTCCATCCCTACCTTTACGTAGCGGACTTGCCCTTCCAGCTGCCCCAGGCACCGCTTCACATCCTCCATCGTCGAAAAGTCCAGCGCCACAATCATGCGCTCCCGAATATCTGTGATCTGCTGTTGCACGGCCCTCTCTCCTTTTGTCTGCATCGCTATACGGTTACGGCAACCTTCGCCCCCAAACGCTGCTTAGGCATCGCGTCCGTGGAGAAGGTGATGGTCTCCAGCACGTGCAGGAGCGCTTTTGCCGTATCCAGCGAGGTAAGGCAGACCGCTCCGTTTTCCACGGCTTCGCGGCGGATGCGGAAGCCGTCTCGCTGCGGTGTTTTGCCTTTCGTCAATGTGTTCAAGACAATGTTGGCTTCGCCCTTGTGGATCATGTCCAGCAGGTTCGGCGTGCCTTCGGACAATTTGTTCACGCGTATCACACTCAGTCCGGCCTGCTCCAGATAATCAGCAGTGCCGGAGGTAGCCAACAGCTTGAAGCCCAGCAGATGGAAACGCTTGACGATATCCAGTGCCTCTTCCTTGTCCTTGTCGGCGACGGTGACGAGCAGCGAACCGTGAGTCGGGATATTCATGCCGGCTGCCAGCAATCCTTTGTAGAGAGCCTTGGCCAGCGTACGCTCACGGCCCATCACTTCCCCGGTCGATTTCATTTCCGGCCCCAGCGTGATGTCTACACGGCGCAGCTTGGCGAAGGAGAAGACCGGGACTTTGACGGACACCATCTCGTCTTCCGGATGGTAGCCTGGCGTAAAGCCTTGTTCGACAATCGAATGTCCGAGGATCGCCTTGGTCGCGATGTTTGCCATCGGGATGCCGGTTACTTTGGACAGGAACGGCACCGTGCGGGACGAACGAGGGTTTACCTCGATCACATACGGACGGTTGCGGGAGATGACAAACTGGATGTTGATCAATCCTTTGACCTTAAGGGCGCGTGCCAGCTTGGCGGTCATTTCGATCAGTTCCTGTTTGATCTCATTTGAGAGAGACTGCGGCGGGTATACCGCGATCGAGTCGCCGGAGTGAACCCCTGCCCGCTCAATGTGTTCCATAATGCCCGGAATCAGCACGTTTTCGCCGTCGCAGATCGCATCTACCTCCGCTTCGGTACCTACCATGTAGCGGTCTACCAGAACCGGATGCTCCGGGTTGACTCGAACCGCTTTTTCCATGTACTCCAGCAGTTCTTCCTGGTTGTACACAATTTCCATGGCCCGGCCGCCGAGAACGTAGGATGGACGAACCAGCACCGGGAAGCCGAGGCCCTCTGCTGCCACTACCGCTTCCTCCACGGAGGTGACGGTTTTGCCCGGCGGCTGCGCGATGTCCAGAGTTCGCAGCAGCGCTTCAAACTTTTCGCGGTTTTCCGCTGCATCGATACTTTCCAGACTGGTGCCGAGGATGCGTATGCCGCGCGCTGCCAGTTTGTCTGCCAGATTGATCGCGGTTTGACCGCCGAATTGCACAATGACTCCTTCCGGTTTCTCGGCATCGAGGATGTTCATCACGTCTTCGATGTACAGCGGCTCGAAGTAAAGGCGATCGGATGTGTTGAAGTCAGTGGATACGGTCTCCGGGTTGTTGTTGACGATGACCGCCTCGTACCCCGCTTCCTTCAGAGCCCATACAGCATGCACCGTGGCGTAGTCAAACTCGATGCCCTGTCCGATGCGGATTGGGCCGGAACCGAGCACCACCACCCGTTTCCTGCCGGTCTCGATGCGCTCGTCTTCCTGTTCATAGGTGGAATAGTAGTACGGCGTCTGCGCTTCAAATTCAGCCGCGCAGGTGTCTACCATCTTGTATACAGGTGTCAACCCTTGCTGTTTGCGCATGGCGCGAATTTCCTCTTCGCTGTGTCCGGTCAATTCGGCAATTTTCCGGTCGGTAAAGCCGAGGCGCTTTGCCTCGTACAGCGCAGCCGGTGTCGCGCCTTTTGCGCGGAGCGTCTCTTCAAAGGAGACCAGTTTTTCCAGTTTGTGCAGGAAGAACCGATCCATTTTGGTCAACTGGTGCAGCTTCTCGATTCCCCACCCGCGGCGCAGCGCTTCCGCCAGAAGGAAAAGACGTTCGTCGTCCGCCGCGATCAGGCGTGCTTCCAGCTCCTCTTCGGCAATGGCGCCCGCCCCTTTCAGCTCGAGGTGGTACGTACCGACTTCGAGTGAGCGGATGGCCTTCATGATGGACTCTTCAAAAGTCCGTCCGATTGCCATTACTTCCCCTGTCGCCTTCATCTGTGTGCCCAGGCGACGGTTGGCCGATTGGAACTTGTCAAACGGCCAGCGCGGAATCTTGCTTACCACGTAGTCGATGGTCGGCTCGAAGCAGGCGTAGGTTTGGCCGGTAACCGGGTTTTTCAATTCGTCCAGCGTGTAGCCGATGGCAATTTTCGCCGCCATCTTCGCAATCGGATAGCCGGTCGCCTTGGATGCCAGCGCAGAGGAGCGGCTCACGCGCGGGTTCACTTCGATGACATAGTATTGATAGCTGTTAGGGTCGAGCGCGTACTGTACGTTGCATCCGCCTTCGATGCCCAGCGCGCGGATGATCTTCAGCGCGGACGAGCGAAGCATCTGGTACTCGCGGTCGGAAAGCGTTTGGCTCGGCGCCACGACGATGGAGTCACCTGTGTGAACACCGACCGGGTCGATGTTTTCCATATTGCATACCACGATACAGTTGTCGTTTGCATCGCGCATGACTTCGTATTCGATCTCTTTCATGCCGGCGATGCTTTTTTCTATCAGGCACTGGGTGATGGGCGAGTATTTCAGTCCGCTCGCCACGATCTCGCGCAGGCTTTCTTCGTCCTCGCAAATACCGCCGCCTGTACCGCCCAGGGTGTAGGCGGGACGAACGATGATCGGGTAGCCGATTTCATTGGCAAAATCGACTGCCTCCTCCACTGTGCTGACAATCGTGGACTCCGGTACTGGCTCGCCAAGCTCGTTCATCAGGGCGCGAAACTGTTCACGGTCTTCCGCGCGCTTGATGGAGTCCAGGCTGGTACCGAGCAGCTTCACGTTTTCCTGCTCGAGAATACCCGCCTCCGCCAGTGAAACTGCCATGTTCAAACCGGTTTGGCCACCCAAAGTCGGCAGCAGGCCGTCCGGTTTTTCCTGGCGAATGACGCGCGCCACAAACTCGGTCGTAATCGGCTCGATGTACACTTTGTCCGCCATGTTGGTGTCGGTCATGATGGTGGCCGGGTTGGAGTTGATCAGGACCACCTCCAGTCCCTCTTCCTTCAGAGCCTGGCACGCCTGGGTGCCTGCGTAGTCAAACTCAGCCGCTTGACCAATGACGATCGGACCGGAACCGATGACGAGAATTTTTTTCAGGTTATCGTGTTTTGGCATGGTTCTTCTCCTCCTTGGCGGTTTCAATCAGTTCGATGAATTGGTCAAACAGGTAGCCGGAGTCGTACGGACCCGGTGCCGCTTCCGGGTGATACTGGACGGAAAACGCCTGTTTTTTCACGTTGCGCAAACCTTCTACCGTACCGTCATTGAGGGCGGTGTGGGTGATTTCCAGCTCCGTTCCCTTGATCGACTCTTCCTTGACTGCGTAGCTGTGGTTCTGGGAGGTAATGTAGGTGCGGCCGGAAGTCAGCTCCTTCACCGGATGGTTGCCACCGCGATGGCCGAATTTCATTTTTTCGGTGTCGGCACCGCATGCCAGTGCGAACAGCTGATGACCCAGACAGATGCCGAAAAGCGGGTACTCGCCGAGAATCTCGCGGATCATCCGGATCGCCTGCGGGACGTCTTTCGGGTCCCCAGGGCCGTTGGAGAGCAGGATGCCGTCCGGCTGCAAGCGACGAATCTCATCAGCGGTTACATGGTAGGGTACAACCACAACATCGCAGCCGCGTTTGGCCAGCTCGCGCAGAATCCCGTGTTTGGAGCCGAAGTCAACCAGCACGACGCGGTGTCCTGTGCCCGGACAGCTGAAGACGTTTTTTGTGGAGACGCGGGACACCTGGTCGGTCATCAGCGAGGAAGCCCGCAGCGAAGAGACCAATTCCATAAGCGGCGCGTCGCTCGTGGTGATCATTCCCTTCATCGTGCCGCGGTAGCGGATTTTTCTCGTAAGCATCCGCGTGTCGACACCGGCGATCCCCGGTATGTCGTACGATTTCAGGAGTTCATCAAGTGTCTGGGTGTTGCGCCAGTTGCTCGGCATGTCGCAGTGCTCCCGAACCACGAACCCGTGGATAAACGGACGGACCGCCTCAAAGTCGTCCCGGTTGATGCCGTAATTGCCGATCAGCGGGTAGGTCATGGTCACGATTTGACCGCAGTAGGACGGGTCAGACAACACCTCCTGATAACCGGTAAGTCCGGTGTTGAACACCACTTCTCCCAACGTTTCCGTCGTGGCTCCAAATGCTGTGCCTACGCATTCCGTTCCGTCTTCCAGGATGAGTCTCGCTTGCATCTTCACGTCCTCCTTTATACCCCTTCTCGATGTACAATTTTTCCTTCAACCATTGTGACAGTGGGCCAGCCCTTGCAGATCCAGCCGGCAAACGGCGTATTTTTCCCCTTGCTTGCAAATGTGTTCGGATCGATTGTGCGCTCCGTATCCAGGTCGAGTACGACGATGTCGGCAACTGCGCCTGCTTCCAGCCGTCCGTATGGCAAACCGAAAATTTCGGCCGGTTTTACGGTCATCAGCTCGATCAGTTTGGCCAGGGTGATTTCTCCTGTAAGCACCAGGTTGGTGTAGAGGAGCGGGAAGGCTGTCTCCAGACCGACGATACCAAACGGCGCGCGATCCATTCCGTTTGCCTTTTCTTCCGCAGTGTGGGGCGCATGATCGGTCGCGATGATGTCGATGGTGCCGTCTTTCAATCCCGCAATCAGTGCCGCCCGGTCTTCGCGGGAACGCAGCGGCGGGTTCATTTTCCAGTTGGTGTTCAGATCTTCGGGAATATCCTCGTCACACAACAGCAGGTGATGGGGGGTGACTTCCGCCGTCACGTTGATACCGGCACGTTTCCCGTCGCGAACCAGTCTGACCGACTCCTTGGCGCTGATATGGCAGACGTGGTAGTGTACCCCGGTTTGTTCCGCCAGTAAAATGTCGCGGCCGACGTGAATGGATTCCGATTCGGACGGGATGCCCGGCAGTCCGTGGCGAGCCGCGGTTACACCGTCGTGCAGGGCGCTTCCAGGCGTAATCAGATCGTCGTCTTCACAGTGTGCAATCACGGACAAGCCAAGTTCATGCGCACGCTGCATCGCCTTTTTCATCATCGCGGCGGATTGTACGCCCACACCGTCATCGGTTACGCCGACGATGCCCGCTTCCTGTAATCCGGCAAAGTCAGTCAGCTCCTTGCCCAGCTGGCGAACCGTAATCGCCCCGTACGGCAGGACGCGGGCCAATCCGGCTTCGCGGGCTTTTTCCAGAATATACTGAACCGTCTCTGCGCTGTCGATCGACGGGCGCGTGTTCGGCATGCAGGCGATCGTGGTAAAACCGCCGCGCACGGCTGCCGCCGCTCCGGTCGCGATCGTCTCTTTGTGTTCAAACCCCGGCTCGCGCAAGTGGACGTGCATGTCGATAAAGCCCGCACAGATCAGCCCGCCGTTGCAATCGATGACCTCGTGACCGCTTCGCTCCACCCGGGTTGCAATCGCCGTGATGCGTCCGTCCTCCACCAGCATTTCTGCGTTGGTCAGCTCGCCGGCTTGATTTAACCATTTACCGTTACCAAGGATGATTCCCATTTGCTCTCTCTCCCCTCCATGATCTGTTCCAGCACGGCCATGCGCACTGCTACCCCGTTTGCTACCTGTGTAAAAATCAGCGATTTTTCGCATTCCACCAGATCGGTGTGAATTTCCACGCCGCGGTTCACCGGTGCGGGGTGCATGATCACGGCTCCGGGCTTCATTGCCCTCGCCCGCTCCAGCGTCAGGCCATACATCTGATGATAAGATTCCGCTGAGTCAAACACCGCTTCCGCATGCCGTTCCAGCTGAACCCGCAGCATCATCACGACATCAGCTGTACGCACCGCCTCGTCAATGTCGACCACGCTTACCCCCGCTGGAATCTCCTCCGCACGGCGCATCATCCCGGGCGGTCCGGCCAGCACCAGCTCGGCTCCCAGCTTTGGCAGCGCGTGCAGATGGGAACCCAGCACCCGGCTGTGACGCAGGTCGCCGATAATCGCCACCCGCAGGCCGGCAATTTTTCCAAAATGCTGCTTCATCGTCAAGAGGTCAAGCAGGCACTGCGTCGGGTGTTCATTGGTACCGTCACCGGCGTTGACCAGATGCAGTCCTACCCGCCCGACCAGATCCTCCAACAGTCCGTTTTGGCTGGTGCGAATCACTGCCGTTTCGACTCCCATTGCTTCGAGAGTGCGCAGCGTATCGTAGATGGTTTCTCCCTTGGTTGTGGAGGATGCTTCCGCTGTAAAGTTCAGGACGTGTGCGCCCAGGCGTTTCTGCGCCACTTCAAAAGAGAAGCGCGTCCGTGTGCTCGCTTCGAAAAAGAGGTTGGCGACGAACCGGCCGGACAGCGTATCCGCTTGCGCCTTTGGCCGCTTCGCCCACTCGGCGGCGCGCGCCAGCAGTGACTCGATCTGTTGTTTGCTCATCTCTTTCATCCCGATTACATGCTTCACGATGCTCACCCTCCGTATTTTCATCCCCAAACAGTCATCAAAAAAGCTTCTTGCCTATCAAAACCCGTGTGCACAGGCTGGCAGGCAAGAAGCTACACGACAGCTTCCCTTTGCAGGACGAAAACTCCCTACATTCCTTGCCAGCCTCACGGGACCGATTTAAAGGACGTTTGGAACGATTATGCGATTTGTTTTTGTTCCTTGTGCGCTTCTCCCATCGCCGATTCCTTTCCTGGCAGAACGACGTGCAGCAGGATGCCGAGGAAGGTGGAGAAGGCGATGTTGTCAATGGTCAGGTTGGTCAGGAAGGATTGCCAGAAGGTGACTCCGGCGAAGCTGATTTTGTAACCGCCAATCCCGGTGACCAGGATCGCCGCTGCGATGATCATGTTTCGTTTGTTGGAGAAGTCCACCTTGTTTTCCACGTACATGCGCAGACCCTGCGCTGCGATAATTCCGAACAGGATGATGGAGACACCGCCCAGCACGGGGACCGGAATGGTCATCAACAGCGCGCTGATTTTGCCGACGAAGGCGAAGAGAATCGCCATCACGGCTGCGAGACCGATTACGGCGCGGCTGAACACACGAGTGATGGCCAGGACGCCGATGTTCTCACCGTATGTCGTCGCCGGAGGACCGCCGATCAACCCCGCCAGCGCGGTGGCGATACCGTCCCCGAGCAGGCTGCGGTGCAGACCGGGATCTTTCATCAGGTCGCGGTCCATTACTTTGCTCGTCACCAGCAGGTGACCCAGGTGCTCTGCCAATGTCACGAAAGCAACCGGTGCGATGATCAGGGCAGCCACCCATGCAGACGGGCTGCTGATGGCGGCAGCCACTTCATTCACCTTGAAGTGCTGGGTGAACATGTCGCCCAAACCGATGATCCAGGGTGCATCCGCCACCTTTTTCAGGTCGATTAGTTCAGGATGGCGAAGCAGCGTATATACATAACCGGTGGCAATTCCGATGAGGATGGGAATGAGTGCAAAGAATCCGCGCAGCATGACGGCAGCCAGAACCGTTACCACCATCGTGACAAGCGAGAGTTCGATGGAGGCAAGCGAGATTTCCGACTTGCCTTCAACCGTTACCTTGGTTGCCATGTCGACAGCGACTCCTGCCAGACTCAAGCCGATGACCACGATCACAGAGGCAATCACTACAGGCGGCAGTACGCGATCCAGCCAAGTTACCCCGGCTTTTTTCACGATCGCCGCGACAATGATGTAGACCAGACCGGAGAGAAAGCAGCCCAGGAGCGCGGTTCCTACCCCGTAGGCTGCGCTTACCGTAATAATCGGGCCGATGAAGGCAAAGGACGATCCCAGATAGTTGGGAATTTTCCCTTTTGTGATCGCGAGGAAGATCAGCGTGCCTAACCCGCTGGAAAAGAGCGCTGTCGCCGGATCGAGGCCGGTCAGGATCGGCACCAGGACCGTCGCGCCGAACATCGCAAACAGGTGCTGGATGCTGAGCGGCAGCAGCCGGGCGAGTGAAGGTGTTTCATGCACATCTACAAATTTTTTTTGACTCATTGGGTTCCCCCTGCTTTCTTTTTTGTTTGCGTGGATGTTTGCGAAAAAAAAAACCTCTTTGTGAGGACACAAAGAGGCATACTCCTTCTGCAGGAAGAAGATGGCTCCCCTTGGTGACCTCACGGGATCACGATTAAAAGGGATCTTCAGGACAAACATGGTGGTCGAATTTCTTCGTTGTGTCGCCGCTCCGTTGCTCACGTAGGTTGACTACGCTCCGCTACTCGCGACTTCCACGCCTCGAACTTCTCCGCCCTGTTTGCCCTGTTGTTATCGTTATGAATCGGTCATCTGTCTGATCGTCACCTGATCGACTCCGTCCACGTCCACCAGCTCAACCGCCACAATTTCGTTGCGGGAGGTAGGTACGTTTTTGCCGACGTAATCAGGTCGGATCGGCAGTTCGCGATGTCCGCGGTCTACCAGTACCGCCAGTTGAATCATCATCGGTCTGCCGTGATCGATCAGCGCATCCAGGGCGGCTCGCACCGTCCGACCCGTGTAGAGAACGTCGTCCACCAGAATCACCGTCTTGCCGGTGATGTCGTCAGGCAGCTGCGCTCCCTGCACCACGGCGTCCTCCGCCTTGTGCTTCAGGTCGTCCCGGTAGAAGGTGATGTCCAGTTCGCCAGCGGGCAGTTTCACTTGTTCAATCTGTTCAATGCGCTCAACCAGCCGCTCCGCGAGGTAAACGCCGCGGGTTTTGATTCCGACTACGATACAGTTCTCCACGCCTTTGTTCTTCTCGATGATTTCGTGGGCGATACGGGTTAGGGCACGTCGTATCGCAGCTTCGTCCATAATGACACTTTTTTCGATCACGCTCGTAAGTTCACCACCCTGAAAAAAGGTAAGGCTCCTTGTCCAACCGACAAGAAGCCACTGTTCTTCAACCGTGAAAAGCCTGCAGACGCATCAGACTGATTGTCTGCCCCTCACTATTGAGTTCCGTGCCCTTGCCAGCCTCTCTGGACTGGATTTAAAGGTTCTCATTCATCTGATAAGGATTATGCCACGATGAAGCAACGGTGTCAACTGCAACTTTCACCTTGTCCAGTACACTTGGATCCACGCAGGCAAATAGTTGCCGTAATACCCGATACCGCCCGTGACATGGCAAAGCACTTCCGCTTCCTCGCCGGCCTGTGTTGTTTTTACAAAGAGTGAACCGTGCTCGGCCCGGTCCAAGCGCAAAAAGAGCAGCGCTTTTCCGTCCGGGGAAGGATTCGGATAGGTGTCGGCAGTTTGGCTGGAGCCTTCCGTTACCACTTGTTCCCGTTCAGACGTGCGCATCCAGATTCGCTGGCCGGGCACCATCGGCTTTTGCGGCTGGTAGTTGTATTCCGTTGCGGTGCCACGGGCGAAATAGAGGGCATTTTCGCTCTGCCAGATCGGCAGGGAATCGACCATTCCCGGCTGGCCAATAGCGGTCACTTTTCCTTCGATGACAGCCACCTTCAGCTGTTTGTTGGCCATAGCCTCCCTGCCCCCGCCGGAAATATAGGCGAGCTGCCTGCTGTCCGGCGACCATGCCAGCCATTCGGGATAGGCAAGTCCTACACCTATGTCAATCGGTTTGGCGGCAGGATCCAGTTTGAACAGCTGGATCGCCACACCGTCGGCATTCAGCGACGCGGCGTTCGTCAACACGTAGTAAGCCACGTACCGGCCGTCGGGCGACAGCTTCAGGCCGTCTGCAGCCCAGCCGTATATGCCTTCTTCAACCTTTGGCGGATCGCCCAGCGGATATGCTGCCAAGCGCTTGCCTTCCAGGTCCACCTGCTCCAGCCGCATTGGCCGATTTCGTGCCGCAGGCGTGGAGATCAGCAGACTTTTCCCGTCGGGCATCCAGCTAAAACCAATCGGTTCATTCGAAATGGTCAAGACTTCTGTCGCTTTACCCGGTGCGATTTCAACCACGCGAAAAGTGTACTTCGCTGCATCCGCAGGGCCTTCTCCCTGCACCCGATAGGCAACTTGCAAAGTGTTTGGCGACCATACGGGCAAATCCTGTATGGGACGGCTGTCAACCTGAAACGCTCCCGTGCCGTCCGCCTTCACCGCCCATAAATAGCCGGGCGATTGGTAGGCTTCCACCGTGCTGTGATGCAGGTACAACAGCCACTCTCCATCGTGCGACCAGCCGACGATTTCCACGGAACCCTGCCTGGTCAACTGCCGGGGAGCAGCATGCGGTTTCCTTCCATCCACGATCCACAGGTGGTGGTTGTTTGTAAAGGCAATCTGTGCCGGGAACGGGGCCGCATGGACACGCTGCGGTGCCTCTGATTGTTCCGAAGCGAGAACCGTCCCGCCCGGATGTCCCCAAAGCAAAGCAAGCGCGACGACGCCGATGAGTCGCAAACTCTTTGCCCGCATCATTCCATCATCCGCAGCACGTGAAGCACGTCAAGCATCTCCTGCGGCAACGGAGCTTCAAATACAAGGCGCTCGCCCGTTCTCGGATGAGTGAAGCCGAGCGTCTTGGCATGCAGCGCCTGCCCGTTCAGCTCCAAGGTATTCTTCGGACCGTATTTCGGATCGCCCGCCAACGGATATCCGATGTACTTCATGTGAACGCGGATTTGATGAGTGCGGCCTGTTTCCAGTTTTAATTCCACCAGCGTGTACTCCTTGAACCGTTCCAACACGATAAAATGGGTCACTGCCGGTTTGCTGTTTTCAAACACCACAGCCATCTGCTGACGGTTTTTCGGATCGCGGCCGATCGGAGCGTCGACCGTTCCCATCTCATGCGGGATCACGCCGTGCACGATGGCCACGTACTTCCGATCGACGGTATGATCCTTCAGCTGCTGTGCCAAGCTCAGGTGAGCCTTGTCGTTCTTCGCCACCATCAAGAGACCGGAAGTGTCCTTGTCGATCCGATGAACAATGCCCGGCCGCAACACACCGTTGATGCCGGACAGGTCCTTGCAGTGGGCGAGCAGTCCGTTCACCAGCGTGCCGCTGTAATGACCGGGAGCCGGATGCACGACCAACCCGCGCGGCTTGTTGACGACCACCACGTCCGCATCCTCATACACGATATGAAGCGGCATCGGTTCCGGCTTGATCTGCATTTCTTTTGGCGGCGGCACGCGCAGTGTGATCTCGTCATCAGACGCCACCTTGTAGTTGTTTTTGACAGCGTCCCCGTTGACGGTCACCCGACCTTCCTTTATCCAGGTTTGCACCTGGGAACGGGACCAGTCTTCATTTTGCAGGGTGATAAACTTGTCAATCCTCTCTCCTGCATCCGGGGTCTCCACGATCCAATCGTAACGTTCAAACAGCTGTGTATCGTTCATCGGGTACTCCTCATATCACTTAGTATGGCTAGTATGGTCAGGACTCGGTCATTCCATTAACGACCTATAGGCTTTCGCTTTCCCTCCAGGGCAATATCAAGGAGCAGCAGGGCTACACCTACGGTGATGGCAACGTCCGCCACGTTGAAGATCGGAAAGTTGATCAAGGTAAAGTCGAGGAAGTCGACCACTTTTCCGGTCAGCAGACGATCGATAAAGTTGCCGACTGCCCCCCCCAATACCAGCGAAAGCGCCAGTGAAACACGCGGCTGGGTTTTGCCGATTCGCATCAGGGAAATGACAATGCCCACCACCACCGCAACAGTGATCAGGACGAACAGCCAACGCTGATTTTGCAAAATGCCGAACGCCGCTCCCATGTTGCGATGGGACGTCAGATGAAACACTCCGGGGATGAGCGGGATGGACTCTGCCAGCTCCATATGTTTTACGACCAGATATTTGGTCCACTGATCCAGTGCGACGAGAGCCAAGGCGATTACATAGTAAATCAATCGGGTTTCCTCCTCTTTCCAGCGACGCAAATCAAACACCAAATCAAAATATTACCACAGTCCCTCTTCAGGATCAAAACAATCGCTTCAGCTTTTTATAGTACCGGTATCCTTTTCGCACGCCATTCAATACCCACAAGGGCACCTTCCACCCGCGGTCCTTGAGGAAGGGAAGGTAAAACCGGTAGTACGCCCTCCGCAAATCACGCCACTTGGTATCGGGAATATCCTTGTAATAGTCGGACACATCGATCAGGTATCCCCGCCCCTGATACATCAGCACGTTCTTTCCATGTACATCATGCGGGAACAACCCTTTTGCCCGCGCCTCCTTCAAGGCTGCTTCCACATCCTCAATCACTTCGGGGGGAATGGGAATGCCGTACCGGACGCAATCAAACAGAGGAATGCCGCGCATCCGCTTGATCACGAGGTATCGCGGGCCAGTCTGGTAGCAGACCGGAAAGTACCGTGTCTCACCCAGTTTTTGATACACTTCCACTTCCTGTTCCCAGCCCGGACGACCCGGAGCATAGAGCTTGACCACGACATCGGGATAATCGGGATGACCGAAGACGGCAGCGTAATTTCCCGTGCCTACAAGCTCCCATGGTTCCGGAGTTACATGGACGACAACCGGATCGTCAGGAGACATGCTCTCAATCTTTACCTCATGCAAAAAGGACTGCATGATATCATCTCGGATGCGCATCGTTCATCTTCTCTCTTCAGAAAGACTTTCTCTCCATTCTAACAAAAGGAAATACGTATGTCTCTTTTTCAGTTATTTCCAAACGATGCGAGTAATATCTGCGGACCCCGTCTGCAACCTCTCTTGTACGAATAAACAGCCGACCGGTTCAATCCCGGTCGGCTAATTGTCACACATTGATCTCGATAAACCAGTCGCGAATCGCTTCCTTGATTTTTTCGAGCGCAGCCGCAGCCGTCGCTTCGCAGTATATTCGCAAGAGCGGCTCGGTGCCCGACGGACGAATCAACACCCAGTGACCGTCCTTCAAGAGCAGTTTGATCCCGTCTTTCCGACCGACAGCCTCCACCGGAAACGATCCGATTTGAGCGGGCGGTTCTGCCAGCAGCTGCTCCATCCAGCGATCCTTTTCGGGGAAGCGGATGTCCAGACGGGTGTGAAACAGCTCCCCGAACTCATCCAGCGCTTCCGGCAGAATTTGATCGATCCCTTTTTGCTCCCACGCGCACATTTCCGCAAGCAGCAGGTTGATCAGGATGCCGTCTTTCTCAGGAATGTGACCGAGAATGCTGGCACCGCCGCTTTCCTCTCCGCCAATCAGTACGTCTCCTTTAAGCATCTCCGCACCGATGTATTTAAAGCCGACGGGTGTTTCCGTCAATTCCAGACCAAACCGTTCGGCGATGCGGTCCAGCATGTGGGTCGTCGCTACTGTACGCACGATCCTTCCCTCTAGTCCGCGGTTTTTCACCAGGTGGCGCGCCAGCAAAACCAGGACGTGATTGGGGCTGATGTACCGGCCGAATCGGTCTACGGCTCCAAAGCGGTCGGCGTCTCCGTCATTGGCCAGTCCTAGAGACGCTTTGCTTTTGACGACTTTCGCCTTCAATTCGGACAGATGCTGGTCGTTTGGCTCCGGCAAATCTCCCCCGAACAAAGGATCTTCGTAGTCGCGGATGGTGCTGACGCTGACACCTGCCTCACTCAGCAGACTGGAGACATAGCCGATGCCGGCCCCGTGCATGGGATCGACCACCACTCGCAAATCCGACCGCTTCAGCACGTCGAAGTTGACCATTCTCCGTACGTGCGCCTCATAGTGCGGGCGCAGAAATATGTACTGCATGATTTTGCGGCTGGCCGCCTCATCAAGCGGCATCGTCCGCACATCTCCAGACGCCTGTACCAGAGCGATCAACTCTTCCAGTCGGGCGGTAATCTCCGGCGTTGCGGGTCCGGCGTAATCCGGAATGTATTTGATCCCGTTGTATTCGGGGGGATTGTGACTGGCGGTTATCATCACCGCGCCGCTCGCGGCAAAGTGCTTTACGCCAAAGGCAGCCACCGGGGTTGGCGTGGCTTCGTTCACCAGATAGGCGCGGATCCTGTTGGCAGCGAGGACGCTTACCACTTCCTGCGCAAACATGCGTCCCAAAAAACGGGTGTCGTGCCCGACGATAATGCCCTGTTCCTGCTGCTGCTGTTCCAACGTGTAGCTGGCAATCGCCTGCGCCACGATGCGCACGTTTTCCACCGTAAACTGGTCGGCCATCACAGCACGCCAGCCGTCGGTGCCAAAAGCTATTTTTCTCACGTCATTTCACCTCTTTATATCCTGCTGTAGCAACCGTACTTTTTCCAGGTATTTTAGCACCGTCAAAACAAAAGTGGAGTGAGACCAGGTCAACGGGGCAACGGATACGGGACCGCCGGAAAAGGGATCCACCTGTTCGGGCAGGACCCCGCTCTCAAGCGCATGACGCACCACCCAAGCCAGCCATTCCCGCGGTTCCGCCAGCTCCCCCGGCTCCTTTGCCTTTGCAATTTCCCACTCGGCTATCCAAAGCGTACAGATGATCCACGGGTTGCCTGGGATTTTGCCTATGTCGTTCGCTTTGCGGAAATAGTGGTCCCCCTGGTACCGGGCAATGCCGCCAACGGGAGTCTGCACCTGCAGGCTGCGCTTGACCGCTTCCATGGTGTTTGCTACACGAGGATCGTCGACGGGCAAAACGCCGAAGGAAAACAATCCGAACAAACTGCTTTCCACCGTTTGGTCCTTGTGGATGTGTCCGTCCCCGTCAAGATAAATGCCGCGCAGGAATCTCCCGATGGCGGGGTCGTACAGATGCTTCAGCATCGCGCTCTTGATCCGTTCCGCAGCGTCGTTGTACCGCGAAAAACGATGATCGTCACCGAACAGCTTGGCGAAGCTGGCAGCCGCCTTCAAACCGGCGAACACCGTGGCGCACGTAAAGGTAAAAATTCCGCGCCGCTCTTCCCACAAATCGTAGCTTGGCTTTGGCAGATGAAGATCCGGGTGCACATAGCCAAGCAAAAAACGGGCTGCCGGACGGATGAGAGACGGATAGAGAGACTGACAAAATTCGATCTGCTTGCTGTTCTTGTAATGTTCCCACAAGGCGTACAGGACCAGCGCGGTCTCGTCCTCCTGAATCGGCAGCTGGGCCTCTCCGTCCTGAATGAACGGGTGCCAGCTGGAGCCTACAGAGCCGTCCGGATTGTACTTGTGAAGCAGATATCCTTCATCCGTCAAGGCGTCGCGGCAGAACTGGTAAAATGGCTGAACCGCACCGTAATACCCCGCCGTGCTCATGGCATAGGCGGTCAGGGCGCCGTCGCGGGGCCACATGTAGCTGTAATGATCCCGGTTGAACTGCAGGATGTCAGAGTCGTTGGCCGCAATAATCGCTCCGTTGTGGTCGATCTGCGAGCTGACGACCAGCAGGCTTTGTTTGAACAGGGCAACAATATCGGACGGCAGGTCCGCAAAGTCCCGCTCCTCCTTGTTGACCCAGCGCTGCCAATAGACGCCGATACGCGTCAGCAGCCGGTCGGGGCCGTTATCCAGCACGTACCGGTTCAATTCCTTTACGGCCGGGAAGGAGGCCCCTACACACATCCAGTAAAACAGCGATTTCTCTTCCTGGGGCTCAAGCATGAGCCTAAAGGAGATCGTGCTGTCCACGGACCCTTGGGCAATCGGGTTTCCTTCCAAAAGGCCATCCTCCGCGTCTCGCCAGGTTCCTTCCGCGTAGTTGAAGCGCTTGATCCCCACGCTGTACTGGAATATGCCCTCCTCGTTGGTCTTCCCGTTTACCATGACGTAAACGTTGCGCTTGTAATGGTAAACCGCGTGAAGCAGGGGATCGTACACGGCCGTATCCCCCACCTCGGTTTCATTCAAGCTTAAATCATGGTTAAAAAACAACCGCACCTCGCGTCGTTCGGAATACTCGTTTTTCACACGGACTCTTTTCAGATAGATCGTGTCGCGTTGGTGTACGCCGTCCTCCATGTGCAGGCTTAGACCCAGATGCTCGTGGCGAGCAACGACATCGGTGACCAGCGATTCCTTCCTATATCCCAGCTTGCGTGTCCATCCGTCTTCATCCAGCCACGAGAATCTGCCTTGTACCCAGACCCCCATTTTACTGAAGTGACCGCCCACGTGGTTGAGCTGTCCGACATAGGGATAGTAGAGATCGCGCATATGCAGCTTGTCGTCAAAATTGATCAGCAGCTTTCCGTTGCCTACGACGAGAGGTCTCGGCATGTCCTCACCCCCTCTATTGAAACTCCGTTATCCGCTGCGCGTAGGAAGAGGCAAGTGTCGCTGCCGTCTCTGCAGTTGACCCCTGTGAGATGATTTTGACATGGGAGTCTTCTGTATCCGGCAAAATCAGCACCCATCCGTTTGAGTCGTACACCTTGATGCCTTCAACCAGCTCAAGCGACTTCCCTTTGCTCTCCTCCAACACCTTGCGCATTACTTTTCCCTTCGAAGACCATGGACAGAACACGGTCTTTTTCTCCATGTGGCAGTTCGGCAGCTGCTGCAATACCTGACTGAGCGGCTTTTCTTCACCAGCCAGATAGGCCAGGATGCTCACCAGGCTGTGAACGGCATCAAACAAGGGATGGAATCGCTCGTCCACTGCCGCTTCCATCATCGCCCGCTGGGATACCTTGGTACGCACGACCTCCATCTGCAGCAGTCGGGCCAAATGCTCCAGCTCTATGGGAGCGCTCACCGGGAGTCCGATCCTCCGCCTTTTGCCTCTCCAGGCCATAAGCTGTAGGGCCAGCAGCTGCTCGTTCGTCAGCCTCTCCCCGCTATCGGAGAACAGATAGAACTGCTCCCCGTTTTTGTCCAACTGGATGCCCAGATCGGAACGCTGCCTGAAAACTCCTTCGTGCATGGCTCCGTACTGAACGCTCACCCCCAGCGCGTGAAACAGCGGCGCCAAAAACGTCGGGAAAAACCGCTGTTCGCACTCGATCAACAATTTGAACCGCTTGCGCTGAATCTGATTGGCATCGACCTGACTCAGCAGGGCGCGCTGATACGCTTCCTTTACCAGATGTTCCACATGGAGTTGTCCCAGATTATCTGTCAGTGAGCGCACAAACGTCTCCTGCCAGTAGGCATTTTCGATATTTCGCTCATAGTCGCGGGAGACCGGCAGACCGAGGTGATCGACAAACTGGATGACAATCTGTTTGTCTTCGGGCGGTTCCTTCATGCAGACATGAATGCCGCCGTGGCATTGGAAGCTGCGCACGCCGTAGCGGGTAATCGGAGCAAGCCCGATACCAAAGTCAATCGTATCGATTCCGGAGGAGCACAGACTGGTCATGATGCTGTGCTTCAGCAGCTGGGCAAACGGATGGGAACATGCAGAGAGCGCGATCTTGCTGCCTGGTTTCAGCAGGTAGGCGTACGCTGCCGCCAATCGGGTGACAAACTCAGGTGTGATGTCGACATTGCCCGTACCTTTGATTCCCTGGCTGCTGAACAGACTTTTCGTCATTTTCGCTCCGTAGATTAACGACGTGTTTACGGTGGCGTTTTCTTCAATTTCCTTGTTCGGCCATATTTTTACGCCTGCCTTCAACATCGCCTTGGCCCCGATGCGGCAGTGGTCGCCGACGACCGCTCCTTCATCAAGGATGGCACTCTCGTCAAGGATGACACTGCGACATACGGTTGCGCCATTCGCTTCCACCTTTTTGGCCAAAAACGCATTTTCCCACAAAATCGTCTGAGACAGCCTGGTTCCGCTGGAGATGACAGTGTTTCTGCCGAGAACGGAATAGGCACCGACAGATACCCCTGCCTGCAGGTGAGTCTTCTCTCCAATGTAGGTGGGACCCTCCAGCCGCACCGAAGAGTCGATGCGAACGTGATTCTCGAGGAAAATCCGCGGAGCAATCTCCCGAGCCTTGATCTCCACCTGTACGCGTCCGTCCAGCATGTCGAACTGTGCCTGCCGGTACACCTCAAGGGAACCGATATCCGACCAGTACCCGTCAGCCTTGCAGCCGTAGAGCGGCTTGTCGGCAGCGAGAAAAGCGGGGAATACTTCCTTGCTGAAATCTGTTTCCTTGTCCTCTTCGATATAGGAGAGAACTTCCGGTTCAAATACGTACATACCGGTGCTTACCGTGTCGCTAAAGACCTCCGCCCAGCTCGGTTTTTCCAAAAACCGGACGATGCGGCCATCCTCGTCCGTCAACACGACTCCAAATTCCAGCGGCGTTTCCACCTGAGTCAAAATCAACGTGGCCAGCGCCCGGTTCTCCTGGTGGAATTGAATCGCTTTTGACAAATCGATATCCGTCAGTGTGTCCCCGCTGATCACCAGAAACGGCTCATCGAGAAACTCACTGCAGTTTTTCACGCTTCCCGCTGTCCCGAGCGGGGTGGTTTCTTCAAAGTACGTGATGGAGACACCGAAGCGGGATCCGTCTCCGAAGTAGTTTTTAATGATCTCCGGCATGTACTGGAGGGTAACGGCAATTTGCGTAATACCGTGTCGCTTTAACAGGTCAATGGTATATTCCATGCAAGGTCGATTGAGAAGCGGTACCATCGGTTTGGGGGTATTCGCTGTCAACGGACGCAGACGGGTACCTTTACCTCCGGCCATGATTACTGCCTTCATCACCAAGTTCCTCCTTTATTCATAGCGGAAAGTCGTTGCTGCCCTAAAGAACGATAGGCGGTTATCGATTGACTCGCCAAATGAGCCCAGTTGTAGTACTGTTCTATCTCCTGTCGCGCCCGTTCTGCCATGCTCCTGCATTGCTCCGGGTGTTCCAGCAACCAGCACAGCTGGTTGATCAGCGATTGCACGTCGCCTGCATACATCGTCGCCCCGTTCTCTGTGTGGCGAACGATTTCGCGCAGCCCTCCCGTATCCGCGACCAGAAGCGGTGTGCCGAAGGCCATCGCTTCCAAGGCAACAATCCCGAATGGTTCGTACAAGCTGGGGAAGACAGCCACGTCAGCGAGACGGAACAACTGATTGCGGCGTTCGTCGTCCACAAAACCAAGGAATCGGGTTCGGTCGGCGATTCCCAGTTCCTGCGCCTGACGGCCAAGCTCCTCCAGCATGGGTCCTCTGCCGGCCAGGACAAAGGTGACATCTCCGTGACGTTGGAGAATGTGCGGCGCCGCTTCCAGCAGCAGCTGCACCCCTTTTTCGCGAACCATGCGTCCGACAAAAAAGACCACCCTGCCCGAATCTGCGCCGATCTGCTCTCGCAGCCTTCGCAAGTTCTTCTCCTCCTCGGCCGTATTCCAGTCAGGAAGCTCCATCCCGTTGGGAACAATCAGCGTCCGCTCCACCGGAAATCCGAACAGCCGCCGGAGTTCATCCGCCATATACCGGCTGCAGACGAAAACGTGATCGGACATAGCGATGAGGTCTCCTTCCAGTTGGTGGATCCGCTGCTGCAGAGGCGTGTGAATCCCTTGATTTCGGCCGTGCTCCAACGCATGGATCGTCGTAGCCAGCGGCAGCTGGTAACGGCGCTTCGCTTCCATAGCGGCAAATCCGACCAGCCAGTCGTGGGCGTGAATCACATCAGGCTCAAATCCCAGCCGCATCAAGTGGTCCAGCTCGTCAAGCATCGCCATGTTCAGCTGAAACACCCAGTCAAGGAAATCGGTTTGATTACCCGGCTGGTATGTGCATAGACGGTAGACATGAATGCCTTCCACCACCTCCCGCTCTGGGGCACCGTGCGCGTATCCGGTCAGCACGTGCACCTCCACATTCTGTCTGACAAGATGTCGGGAGAGATCGTAAACAGCCTTTGACAATCCTCCCACCACCTGGGGAGGAAACTCCCAACTCAGCATCAATACACGCAACTGCGGAAATTCTGCCTGACCGGCAGCAACGAGATTGCGCGACAGATTCACTCTATGCGCCCGTTTCGGCAAATAGTACGCCAAATCCAGATCCGGGAAGATGGGATAAGCCCGTTCCAGAGCAGAAATAAAGTTCTCCTCAAGCGACCCCGCCTCAAAGCGTATGAGGATGTCCCGGAAGCGGACGAGGTGGTCGTGCGTTCTTCGGACGGCGTAATCCACCATTGTCTGATTGTCCATGATAAACGCCCAATCGCTGCTCTGCGCCAGCATCAGTTCGCGTGCAGCCTGCCTAAGCGCTCTTTTTTCCAACGGGTCATCCGCGGTGTCAAGGATTTCCACCGCCTCAATCAACTCCCGCTCCGCCTGATGGAGATGCCGGTAGATCCAGTCGTTCCGCTCGTTCAGCCAGACTTCTGCGTAACCGTTCCGCCCCCACGAGGACATCGGCAAGCGGGCACGGTCATTTTGTTCAAATTCTGCCAAATATTCTGACGGCGTGATCAGCTTGAGCACCTCGGAGTCGCCTGTCACTTTGCGCAGGAGAAAGTCAAGGAACTGCGGTCCCTCGTACCACCAGTGACCGAACAGCTCTGCGTCATACGTGGCCACGACCAGCGGCTTGCGATCAAGCCAGTCGGCAGCGCGCTCCACCTGCCGCTCCCGGTTGAACATGAAATGGCCGGCGTGGATCGCTGCCTTCTCCCGTGCCCGGTCGGGGTTGTAAATCTCTTTGGGTACGTCTTTTCCCGTGATTCGGTGATATTTCAAACCAGTGTGTACGCGGATACCGGACGGATGGATATAAGGAGATATGTATGTTTCCTCCAGGTCAAACCCGATGTCGCGGTAGTATTCCCGGTAATCGAAATCACCCGGATACCCTTCCGCCGAGCTCCACACCTGTCGGCAAGATTCCGCGTCCCTGGCAAAAGCCGCCACGTCATAGGGAGTAAAGAGCGGTGCGTACAGCCCGCGGCGCGGTTCCGGTGTGGCGTGTTCAAAGGTGTGGCTGTCGACGAAAAAGTAACGCAGACCGCAATCTTTCAACAAACGGTCCAGACCCGGGGTGTACGCGCATTCCGGCAGCCAGATTCCCAGAGGGCGCTGGCCCAGAATCCGTTCGTGCGTGTCCATTCCCACCAGCAGCTGTGCCCGAATCGCTTCTTCCGTTTCGACAAGAGGCAGAAAGGCATGCGTCGCCGCGCAGGTAATCAACTCGACATGTCCGCCCTCCTGCAGGTGGCGCAGCGCAGGCACCAGATTGCCGTTCAGCCGGCTTAAATACGAGGCGATTTCGCGTAAACGATCCAGATACATTCTCGCTACACGATGTTCCTGTGGCTTGCCAGCCGTCCGCTTTACTTCTTTTCCGGCCAGTTCCACGGTTTTTGCCAGGTGCGTTTTGAAGCGGTTCTGAATCAACGGATCTGCCAGCATAGACAGGAGTGTCGGGGAAACGGCCAGCGTAATGCGAAAGTCGATTCCGTCTAGCTTCAGCCTTTCAAACACGAGCAGAAGGGGAATGTACGCCTCCAGCATCGCTTCATACACCCAGCGCTCTTCCAAGTAATCGTCTCGATCCTCGTGCCGCACATAAGGCAGATGGGCATGCAGCACCAGGGAGAGATAGCCTTTCTGCACGAAGGACACCTCATCTCATTTGGTATAGAGAGAATAGGATGAAAAGTTCTCAAACCACGCCGGATATCGCGTATCGCCAGCCGGTTCGATGAGCGGCTCTCCCCAGCCGGCCCTTTGGTTGCGCGGTGTGGCTGCCGGCTCCGAACGGAGGATGGGGCAAAATCTCCCATCGTGAAACAACCCAAAATCGACAATATAGGTACGGCCCGGTTGGACGTCGTAAATGTACCAGGAGCTCGCTTCATCCGATACAGTCACATCGCGGTAATGATGGGCATTGGCTCCGTCAAACAGCCGGTCTGTTACATCGTAGAGGCGGATGCCCTTCTGAATCTGGCGGTAATCCGCCTGAAGATAAGAGGCAACCATGCGCATCCGCGCCCAGGTGATTTCCCAGTACACATAGAGAACCGACGGGCCTTGAACCATCAGCTTCATTCGATCCCTGGCATAAAACGAGGGCAGCTTTCTGCTTTGGTTCTCCCGTTCGATTGACGAAAGACGCTTGGTTTTGCGCAACTGGTACTTTACCTGACCGACAGTAAGACCGCATTCCTTTGCAATCTGTGCGATGGGCATCGACTGTGAGCGTAGCTGTAGGATTCGTTCTAACACGTCAAGCGCTCCTTTCTTTTTCTCTCTGAAGTTGTTCTCCCCATGATCAGGTTCAGTATAGCTAAAGCTTTGAGTGAAGACTGTCGAACGCTGGGGGTGCTTCCCTTGTTCTTTTGTCGAGGATCACTCTCTTTTTCGTCACCGCCGACGATGCCTGTCGAGTGATCGGCCTCTTGCCAATTCAAGTGAAACCCGTTACGATGACAGATATGCTGGCGAACGGATGTTTCGCTGTGAAACAGTTGAAAGATACAGAAGAAAGGGAACATGGATGGGAAAAGTGTTGATCATAGCGGAAAAGCCGAGTGCAGCCAGGGCGATCGCCGATGCACTGGGCGGTTTTCGCAAACGTGAAAACTATCTGGAAAGCGACCGATACTACCTTTCCTGGGCCATCGGTCACCTGGTGCAGCTGTGCGACCCGGAAGACTACGATAAAAAATGGAAGAGTTGGTCGCTTGGGCAGCTGCCCATCATCCCCTCCTTCCGTCTGAAGGCCAATTTCAAAACGAGACAGCAGCTGAAAGTGCTGGAACAGTTGATGAAGCAGAGCGTCGGACTGATTAATGCGTGCGACAGCGGGCGGGAAGGCGAGCTCGTCTTTCGCTACATCGTCAACTACCTGAAGATGGCCCACCTTCCGACCAAGCGTCTGTGGACAGCCTCCTTGACCAAGGAAGCCATTCGCGAGGCATTCGCCGCACTCAAGCCGGCAAGCGAATACGACAACCTGTACTACGCCGCGGAGTGTCGGTCCCGAGGCGATTGGCTGGTGGGGATCAACGCGTCGCGGGGATACACCTGCAAATTTGGGGACCTGCTCTCCATCGGACGTGTCCAGACCCCCACCCTTGCCCTGCTGGTCAAGCGACAGCAGGAGATTGATCAGTTTGAATCCAGCGAGTACTGGGAGCTGTATGCAACATTTTCAGACGGGGCAAATCGGTATCGCGGCAAGTGGTTTTGTCCGGAAGGCAGCCGTTTCGACGACGAAGCAGCTGCGAAACGGCTGGAAAGCAAAGTGAAGGGGCAGCTCGGCTCTGTCCTACAGTATGAAGATAAAGAGACGAATGAACGGCCTCCGCTCTTGTTTGATCTCACCTCGCTGCAGCGAACCTGCAACCGGCTGTTCGATCTTACCGCAGCGCAGACGCTGAAAACTGCCCAAACGCTGTACGAGCGAAAACTGATTACGTATCCGCGGACCGACTCACCCTATCTCTCCTCCGATCTGGTGCGGACGCTTCCGAGCATTCTTGCAGAGCTGGGACGGCATTCACATTATTCGCCCCTGGTTGAACAGGCAAACCGCTCTCTCGTCACGGCAAACAACAGACGGGTGGTCCGGGACGATCTGATCGGCGATCACCACGCGATTATCCCAACCCCGGAACCGGCCAAGCAGCTGAAGGATCTGGAGCAAAAGGTGTACGACTTGATCGCCCGCCGCTTTCTCGCCCAGTTCTACCCGCCTGCCGTCTATCGGGAGGTAAGCGTCGTGACAGTGGTTGCCGAGGAAACGTTTCAGTCCAAGTCCAAACAATTGATCTCCCACGGATGGCGATTGGTGGAGCAGGGACCCTGGCAGCAGGAGAGCGGTACGAGGAAAAGAAAGAAGCAGCGCGATCCCGACGAAGAGATGAGTGACGACCCGATTCCCAAGCTTTCGGTAGGCCAGCGTGTAACCTGTGCGGATACCCTCTGCAAGCAGGGAAAGACACAGCCGCCGAAACCGCATACGGAAGACAGTCTGCTGTCTGCGATGGAGCACGCAGGAAAAGAGCTGGAAGACCACGAATTGAAGCAGGCGATGAAGGAACACGGCTTGGGTACACCTGCCACTCGTGCAGGGATCATCGAACGGCTGAAACAGGTCGGCTACATTGAAGTGAAAAACAAGGCGTTGCTCCCCACACAGAAAGGGAAAGAACTGATCCGATTAATTGAAAAAAACGGCCCTCAGCTGCTGCTGTCTGCCGAGCTGACAGGGCAGTGGGAAAAACGGATTGCCGACGTGCAGAAAGGAACCTACACGCCCGGCTCTTTTATGGAAAACATCAAAAAACTGACCCATGTGATCGTCGAGCACGTGCAAAAAGCAGAGCCGGAGCGATTGGCCAGGACGGAACTGGCAATCGGAAGCTGCCCCCTGTGCGGCGGATCGGTAATCAAGGCCTATAAAAGCTGGGAGTGCAGCAACAAGAAAGCAAAACGCTGCTCATTCACCATCTGGCCGGTAATCTGCGGCAAGACGTTGACAGAAAATCAGATCAAAACCCTGCTTACCAAGGGACAGACCGGCATGATAAAAGGCTTCGTGTCCAAGCAGGGGAAAAAGTTTCAGGCTCAGCTGACACTGGAGAACGGCAGGATTGAATTGAAATTTTCCTAGCACAAAAATTATAATGAAAGCGATCGACAATTCTCATAAAAAGAAGGAATCTTCATGAAAAGGGACAACTCACAAAGCAGGTTTCGAGATTATTCCTGGGGGCATCTGCGCAAGGACCTGATTTCCGGATTCATCGTCGGTATCATTGCCATTCCTTTGGGGATGGCTTTTGCCATTGCCTCGGGTGTGAAACCGGAGTACGGCATTTATACGACAATCGTGGCGGGAATCCTGATCTCGATGTTCGGGGGATCTCGATACCAGATTGGGGGACCGACCGGGGCGTTTGTCCCCATCTTGCTGTCCATCGTGATGACCTACGGTTATGAAAACCTGTTGATTGCCGGTCTCATGGCCGGAGTGATGCTGCTTTTGATGGGAATCTTTCGTTTGGGCTCGTTGATTCGTTACATTCCCCGTCCCGTAACCGTAGGGTTTACCGCCGGTATTGCCGTCATTATCTTTACCGGACAGCTGGGCAACTTTTTGGGGTTGGAGAATTTGCCCAAGCATGAGTCATTTCTGGCCAATATGAAAGAGATCGCGATCAACCTCCCTCTGTTTAATCCTTACAGTGTCATTACCGCCTTCATTTGTTTTGCCGTACTGCTTCTATTTACCCGTTTTTTCCCGAGAATACCCGGTTCCCTTGTCGGGCTGCTTTTGTCAAGCCTGGCAGCCTCCTATCTGTTCTCGGGACAGGTGGCGACTATCGGTTCTACGTTCGGTTCGATCCCAAGCTCGCTGCCTGAGTTGCACATCCCGGCGATCACGTGGGAAAAGATCGTGCTTCTGTGGAAACCTGCTTTGATTATCGCGGCATTGGGAGGCATCGAATCCCTGTTGTCAGCGGTGGTAGCGGACAAAATGACCGGCACAAAACACAACAGCAACCGGGAGTTGATCGGACAGGGCATCGCCAACATCGTGACGCCGTTTTTCGGCGGAATCCCAGCCACTGGCGCCATTGCCCGCACCGCCACCAATATTAAAAACGGCGGGACGTCCCCCGTCTCCGGCATTGTGCACGGCCTTGTCGTTCTGCTCACTTTACTTTTGTTTGCACCATACGCCTCTCTCATTCCACTGGCCGCAATGGCGCCCATCCTGATGTTCGTGGCCTGGAACATGAGTGAACGCAAAGAGTTTGTACACATTTTGAAAACCCGCTCCACCGACACGATCCTGCTCTTGGTCACATTCTTTCTGACGGTGTTCGTCAACTTGACTGTGGCAGTCGAGGTAGGATTGCTTTTAGCCGTTCTGCTGTTTACGAAAAAAATGAGTGAAATTCATGTGGAAAAGGCGCTCCCCGACTTGTCGGATGCGCACAAACGCGTTGTTCCCCACGTGGTATCGGAAAACCATGACTGTCCGCAAATCGCCATATACAATTTAGAAGGAGCGCTATTTTTTGGGGCAACCGGGATGTTGGAGAAAGCGATAGCCGAGGCCTCCCTCAAAGAACCCAGGATTGTCCTGCTTCGCATGGGAAAGGTGCCTTATATCGATACGACGGGTGAATCCATCCTCTCCAGCTTTTTCAACAGGCTACAGAAAAAGCAGGGTAAGATACTGATCTCCGGCCTGAGAGATCAGCCGCGGAAACTGTTGACACGCTCGGGACTGCTGCAGGAAATCGGACAGGAAAACCTGTTTGAACACACTGCTGAAGCCATTGACAGCGCACTGACCAAGTTGGATCCATGCTTGTGCATCGGCTGCAAGCACAACGCGTTCCAGGAGTGCAGCCGTCTGTCACAAAAACAGCATGCAGATGCAACCATTCCGTCTTGACGGAATGGTTGTTTTTCCTCATTCCAGCTGCACAGCGCGCACTTGAACTTGCCAGCCGGAAACGGTAGTCTAAAACTGTTACCAAACAATACAGGAACGATTTGGGAAGCGGGGAAACAAATGTGGAACATGTACAGGTGCTGATTGTCGGGGGCGGTATGGCCGGGATGTCTGCCGCTATCTGGTGCGATCGGCTCGGACTGTCCGCGGTCCTCTTGGAACAGTCGCAACAGCTGGGCGGGCAACTGCTTCAGATCCACAATGAAATATGGGATTTTCCTCCTTGCGTTTACCCCAATGGGACTGCGCTTCTGAAAGAATTGCTGGGACACCGGACCCTGCATTCCTTTGACATCCGATTGGGGGAAAAACTGCTGGCGGTCGACGCCCGCAACCGCCAGGTAAAAACTAACAAGGCGACGTACCAGACGGATTTTCTGATTGTCGCCACCGGTGTGCGCCCCAACACGATTCCGGCACTTGAATCGTGCGGGCAGGTGTTGGTTCCCTGGTTTTCCACCACGGCTCAGGGAGAGACCGTTTCCGGTCAGGACGTCGCCATCGTCGGCGGCGGGGACAGGGCCGTTGAGAGCGCCTGCAATCTGGCACCATATGCTCGCAACATCTACCTGCTCGTGCGGCGAAACAGCTTCCGTGCCCGGCCGCAATGGGTGGAACGCCTGAACTCCTGTTCCAACGTACAGGTGCTGTTTGAGACAGAAATTGCCGCATGTACAGAACAAGACGGCAAAGCCGTTCTCGTCCTCCGCTCCAGCCTGCCTGAAACGCCGGCAACACTGGCCGTTCATTGGGTTCTGCCGCGTATCGGCGTTCGCGGAAACAGTGAGGGGCTGGATGGCTTGGCTACATATGGTGACGGTTACGTCGTGACGGATGTTTGTCAGGCGACCGCCTCCGGTTGGATCTACGCCATCGGGGACGTGACCAACGGAGCCGCATATGCAAGCTTGTCCCTGGCGGCAGGTCAGGCAATGAAGGCCGTGAAACACATATCCCTTCAAGCAAAGGAGTCATAGTTCATGTATTCGTTTTTCGACGATTTCGGCCTGCCCGTCACACTCACCTTTGATCCGAAGGTTTTTCGTCAGCGCACGGCACGGCACGTCCTCGTCTTTCCCTTTCTGGAAGGAAAATTGCTGTTCACCCGCCACCGCCAGCGCGGCATCGAGCTCCCTGGCGGAAAAGTGGAGCCGGGTGAAACCAGTTTGGCGGCAGCGGTGCGGGAAACGTTTGAAGAAACAGGCTACTCCTTGTCGGCCATCGAGCAAATCGGCCAATATGTCATAAACGACGTGATTGTGAAAGATATCTATGTGGCCCGCGTTGATCGTCAGGTGGCCGAGCCGGCGGGCGCAGACGTGGAAGAAGCGCTGCTTTTTGACGTCATTCCTCAATACGTAAAAGACAACCCGCATTTCAGCCGGTACCTGTACGATGACGTGTACCCGCTCACACTCGCTCATCTCCGTCACCACCGCTTTGTCACCCCGTAATCCCGACACCACGAAAAGGCATCCACCCGTAGCGGTGAGATGCCCTGTCAGCTTTTCTCCTTTTTTTTCTTGCCGTTCATCAGCCGATCAATCAGAGCGTTGGGATCAAAACCATAGGTATCCACAGCTTTTTCCCGCTGTTTCTCTTCCTGGGTCTCGCTCTTAACTCCCAGTATTTCGGCAATCTGATGAAACGCGTTCGTCTCCGCTGATTGTCCGCTGCCCCCTCCCTGCTCGGCGCCTTCCTCCACAGGAGCCTGCTTGGGTCTCAGAAAAAGAACAGCCATCACTCCAAACAAGGCGGACAACCCGGCAATGGAGTAGAACATCACGTCGCGGGAAAAATCAAGCAGCCAGGTGAAGACAGGCGGACCTACCGCCACGCCGATGAAGCGGACACCGCTGTACAGGGAAGTGATCATCCCCCGCTCCGACTTTTTCACCGCCCCGATGATCATGCTGTTGAGACAGGGCAGAATCATCCCTGTACCTGTGCTTCCTATCACCAAAATGCCGATGAGGAGAAACGCCCCCTTCACAAAACTGGCGATTACGTACGAGGCAGCCAGAAGAAACATGCCGATGATGACGAAGAATCTCATCAATTTCAGCTTTTTCTTGATAATGATACCGGTGAGGTACGCCGTGATGCTCATCGCCAGCAGAGGAATGGCCAGGACGCCGCCTTTTGCCACGCCGTCGATTTTGTACTTTTCCTCCAGCAGATCGGACAGGTAAAACAGGACCCCAAACAGGGTAAACAAGCAGATGCTGCCGATGAAAAACGCCGGAACGAGCCACTTGCCGTGCTGCTTAAATACCTGTTTGATCGATTGAAGGTACTGTTTGACCGGCATTGGTTCCTTGTTCTGCTTTTTTTCCTTTACGAGAAACAGGAACAGCAGCAGAACCGCTCCGCATATCACGGGAAAGGCGAGAAATACCATGTACCAGGCGATCAAAGCCAACAGCGAGCCAATAATGGGGCTCAGCACTTTGCCGATTCCGTTGGACGTTTCCATCAATCCCAACGCCCGGCTTTCCGACGCCCCGTTAAACAGGTCTCCCGCCAGTGCCATCGCAATGGGGGCCGTTCCGGCTGCTCCGATCCCCTGCAAAACACGGCCTGCCATGATCATGAAATACGGGTCGTCCCACCACAGCGCCGCCAGTCCGGCCAGCAATCCCCCTGCTCCGTACAGCCCGAGCGCCAGTGTCACGACGATTTTGCGCCCAAAGCGGTCAGACAAATACCCCGCCAAAGGAATGACGATACCGGCTGCGATGGAAAAGGCAGTGATCAGCAAACTGGTTTGGAACCCCGTCAAATCCATTTTTGCTTTCATTGTTGGGAGCACCGGTATCAGCATGGAGTTGCCGAGCACCATGACTAACGGCACACCCGTCAATCCAATTAGGTTTTTCGTGTTTTGTGCCATCGTTTACTCCTTACTTCTTACGTGTATGAACTGCCGTCCCAGCGTGTCGCGTTGATGATGTCCCAATTCGGTTCCACTCCGATTCCCGGACCCTGCGGTATTTTTACCCTTCCGTTTTCGGGGGTAAGTTCAAACAGCTGTGTAAACGGATTTTCCATCACATCCCACTCAACCGGTTCAACCGGTTCCGCGTCCATTTTGCTCCATGGCGGCAGGCAAGCCTGGGCAAACAGCGCGTACAAACGTGCCAAAGACCCGTCAAACACGTGGGGAGATACGCGCAAACCGAATTGTCTTGCCAACTGCAAATTGGCCCGAAAGCCGTCCATCCCCTCCGCGTGCATCGGATCCGGTTGGATGATGTCCACGGCTCCATGTTTCAACAGCGGCAGGTACTGCGCACAGCGAACCAGATTTTCTCCGCCGGCGACCGCAACCGAAATGCTTTGGCGCAGCTTTTCGTAATCCAGCACCCGCTCCATCGGCATCGGCTCTTCCAGCCACATCCAGTCTTCATAGCGGGAAAACACCCTCTCCCACTTGCGCGCGGCAGACAGATCGTAGCTTTGATTGGCGTCAAGAGCAAGCTGAACGGTCGCTGGCAAGCTGGCACGGAGCAGCTCGATGTGTGCTTGATCCACCTGCATCGCTCTCCCGCCGATCTTCACTTTCATCTGCGTAAAACCCGCTTCCGCCTGCTGCATTACCCGCTGCAAGGAGCGCCTCTGCCAGTCCGCTTGGTCGGTGTAGGACTGAAACGATGCGTAAACGGGGATCGTTTCGTGAAACAGGCCCCCCCACAACTCGCAGACAGACAAACCGGCTCGCTTGGCGACAATCTCTGTCAATGCCATACTGACCCCGGCCGCAGCCCGCTGGTGCCATTTGCCGACGACGTCAATCAGGGGCAAGTGTGCCGTTGCCTGTTTGCCCAGGAGATACGGAACGATTCGCTCTACAAATCCTTTGTGCAGCGTCGGCAACCAGTCGACAATCTCTCCCCAGCCATCCACCCCGGAGCGCGTGATGATGCGAATCAAATAACAGGTGCGGTATTTTTTGTAGCCGTTGGCGTCCCCGTAGGGCTGCTGCAGCCGATAAAGCAGCGGATACGTTTCGATTCGCTCGATCTGCAAAAGTGAACGCCTCCTCGCCTACAGAAGATCATTCCGACCCTCTCGTTCCGCCCGCTCCGCCAGATAGTCCTCATACGAGAGAAAGTTTCCTTTTCCCTCCCCCTTTCGCATATACTCTTCATACGTGCCGCTTCGCATGAATTTGACGCTGTCCGGTCCGTGGTAGCCGTGGATGTCGGTATAACCGATCTGTTCAACGGCTTCGGTGAACCCGTCCGGTTCATCCGACTCGATGTACATCTCCTTGTAATCTGTTTTGTCGTTGTCTACAAAGGAAAACGGCGTGCTGGACGTGCCCCACGCCTCCACGATTTGCCAGGCGTCCTCACCGTCAAATCCGTTTTGCCCTTCTTTTTCATCCAGGGAAGTACGGCCAAACGGCGGCTGCAAAAACTCTTCCTCGATCGGACGGGACTGGTTGATGATTGGGGCAGGGGCATGTTCCTTGCAGGTTTGCGCCTGCGGCAGCGATTCCAGCCGCTCGTCGGGAATCGGTTGGCCGCAAACGGTACAGATTCCGTATGTGCCTTCCTCCATTCGAGTTAGGGCCTGGTCGATCTCCTTCAGTGTTTCCCTGTCCAGACTGTCCAGCGCGAGATCCTTTTCCCGTTCGAACATTTCACTTCCGATATCGGCCGGGTGGTTGTCATACATGCTAAACTCCTGAAGAGAGCTAGCCATTGGTTCCCGCATTCCGTAGTGCGCCTGCACACGCTCTTCCAACTCCCGCTTTTGCTCCTGCAACCGCTGCTTAAACTTGGCTATCTTCTCCTTGTCCACGCAAGACACCATCCTTTTCGCTCGCTGTTTTCTGTAGTATGCCCTCAAGGACGGCTAAGAAAACCCACCCGGCATTAGCTATCCTCAACCCACTCGGCGTTAGCTATCGCTGAGCCGAGTGGGGTCCCTTTCTTCGCCGGGCGGGGCCCCGAACACTTTTCTAGCGGCTGTATGGGATGTCCAAATTTATAAATTCTGGTGTATGAAATAATGTCCTTAAACAAAGGAAAATCCCCAGCGACTACGGAAAAAAGAAGTACCTG
>NZ_JBIYSM020000033.1:0-54102 GCF_044759095.2 Brevibacillus soli | reverse complement strand
GGATTGGTTCAGGGAGAAGGGTATCCCACAATGTGATTTGCTCGTTACGAAGTTTTAACATAATCGCTCACCTCAAATAGGATTTTCGAGGAGCACTGTTGAATTTCTTTATGAAGAAAGGAATTCAGTCCCTCTTTTTGGATGTATTGCCTCGTCAACAACTACTTCCATTTAGAGAGCTGAATTCCTTTTGTTTTTGACTTACCCCAGGAATTTTTCAGGGGAAACTAGCTAACGCCGAGTGGGTCGAGGATAGCTCATGCCGGGTGGGTTTTCTTATCGTGTAGGAAAGTTTAAGGGCTTCACCGTGTGAAAGCGTTATGAAATAAACTTTCCGGAACGCATAAAAAGTTTCCTCTAACGAAGAACCAGCTTCTTCGAGAGGGCTTCAATCGAAGCTTTTTTTATCGTGTAGGAAAGTTTAAGGGCTTCACCGTGTGAAAGCGCCCTGAAATAAACTTTCCGGAACGCATAAAAAGTTTCCTCTAACGAAGAACCAGCTTCTTCGAGAGGGCTTCAATCGAAGCTTTTATTATTGTTCATGAACTTTTGGGTTTGCCGGAAAAATGGAGGTTTGCAAACACCAAAAACATGATAAGATAATAATATACTGATAAGACTGATACTTCAGACAATTTTATGATGTCGACTGGGAGGGATATGGATGACTATCTTTTTAGTGAACCTGTTTCTGGTGATCGTGTTCGTGTACCTGATTAGCCGCCAGCAAAACGAAGAAATCATCTACGACGAAGATTTCTTTCTCCAGAACCCTTCTGCCCTGGAAGAATACCATCAAATGCCGATCGACTTCCAACAGGCTTTTTTCCGCAAGCACAAAGAGTGGATCAAGGAAAAGTACATGCGCGGAGAAAGCTACGTCCTCGGCTATTGTCCCAATAAAGAAGTGCGCCGTGCCTGGTTGTCTGAATTTCTCAACCAAAAGAATATCAATACACCAACCCCTTCTGCTTGAAGGGGTTGGCTTTTTTCGCCCCATTTTTCTCTTTTTCGACAGGATAAGGTATACTTCTCAATATGAAGAATTGCAACAAGAGGAGGAACAATGCAAATGCTGGACGTACTACTTCAGCACCTGGACGAGTTCTTGTCCCGGCATGGCGTGATTACCAACGTCGTGCTGCGGACGGAGCGCTCTTTGCTGGAAGAGGAGGAGGGCACCAGGGAAGTGGCGCTATATTTCGCCGCCTCCGAGGAGGAGCTGGACAAGCCTGTCGCCACCCTTCACCTGTTTCCGCTGGATGAGCAAAACACCTTCGAGTTGGAAGTGGAAATCGAGTTTGCCCGGAATGATGAGGAGGAAGTCAACCAACTCTGGCTAGCGTCGCAAAAAATCGTCCCGGAAGTATCCCTGACGGAGAAAAAACGCTACTTGTCGCCCGGCCGTCTGGCAGAATCAAGTATCATTCTCGACTATCATTTTCTGCTTGACCTGCCCAAGGCGAATCAAGACGAGCAGGTGCTTCGCCAGACGCTGGAGCGATTTGCCGCTGATTTGGGAAAGCTGATTCGTCTCTAGCTGCGCCTATTTTTCTGTGCGGACTACTACACCGCTTGCTTCTTCATACACTTTAAACAAAGCAGCCATGTCCTCTTTTGGATATTTGGACTTGGCAATCGCGTACATCTCCTCGGCCAAACGATTGATCGGCATGTCCATTTCGTAGGCGTCGGCCAACTCCGTCGCCAGTTTCATGTCTTTGTGCAGCAGTTCGTTGCTGAAGCGAGGGGCGAAATCCCGTTTGTGAACGAGCGGTACGATCCGGTGGAGCATTTTGCTCTCACCCGTGCTGGCGGCGAGAACGTCATACAGCATGTTCGTATCGACGCCAGCCTTGGTCGCCAGGCAGAAGGTTTCGGCCAGTGCTGCCGTATGTACGCCAATCAGGTAGTTGTTCATCAGCTTGACGAAGCTGCCGCTGCCGATTTCTCCGATGAAGAACAGGTGCTTGCCCATCGCCTCGAAAACGGGCAGGGCACGATCGTAGTCCGCTCGATCGCCGCCGCACATAATGGCCAGGGTACCGGCTTCGGCGCCCATTGGTCCGCCGCTCAGCGGAGCATCCATATAAGAGCCGCCCTTCTCCTTGATGGCCGCGTAGGTGCGTCTGTTGAGCAGCGGACTGACCGTGCTGTGGTCGATCACCAGTTTGCCGTTCAAATCGGCCTGCAGGATCCCGTTATCGCCAAAGTATACCTTTTCGATAGTAGACGGGAGCGGCAGACAGGTGAGGATGATGTCTGCTTTTTCGGCGAGATCGCACGGATGCAGCGCTTCTTCGGCGCCCAGCGAGAGAGCCGTTTCAATCGGTCCGCGGCTACGTGACACAACCGTCACCGAGAAGCCGGCATTCAGAAGGTTGCGAACCATGGGGCAGACCCATGGTTCCCAGTCCGATAAATCCGATTTTCTCCATAGGAATCCCCTTTTCATTGAAAATATGGATAAACTTAGTCTATTCCTGAACGGAAAAGCATACAAGCGCAAATGATTCGAAACCGGCAGGAATTTTTCAGAAGATACAGAATGAAATAGAATAATGAATGAGCATTCACTCGTAATGGGGAGGAATTTTCCATGGAACTAAAGCATGTACGCACCCCCATCCGGTTAGGGAATCTGACACTGCCTAACCGCATCATGATGGGTTCGATGCACGTCGGTCTGGAAAAGCTGGAGGGCGGCATGAAGCGGCTCGCCGCGTTCTATGCGGAACGGGCGAAAGGACAGGTCGGGCTGATCGTTACCGGCGGTATTGCTGTTCGTCCCGAGGGCGGAATGGGAGAGCAGTACTGCAATATTTACCGTGATGAGCATGTCGAGCAGCTGCGGATCATTCCGGAGATGGTTCACGAAGCGGGCGGCAAGATTGCGCTGCAGCTGTTTCACGCCGGCCGGTATGCGTACAAGGAAGTGACTGGGCTTGATCCGGTCGCTCCATCTCCGCTGCAGGCCCCGATCAACCGCACCAAGCCTCGCGAGCTGACGGAAGCGGAAATTGAATCCACCATTCAGGCGTTCGCTGACGGTGCTGCTCGGGCCAAAGCGGCGGATTTTGACGCTGTGGAGATCATGGGCTCCGAAGGGTACCTGATCAACCAGTTTCTCTCCCCCGTAACCAACAAGCGAAACGACCAGTGGGGAGGCGACTTCGCACGGCGCAGCCGGTTTGGGGTGGAGGTAGCCAAGCGGGTACGGCAGGCGGTAGGACCCGACTATCCCGTTATCTTCCGAATGTCCGGGCTGGATTTGATTCCGGACAGTTCCACGCCGGAGGAAACGCTGCAATTCGCCCGGATGCTTGAAGAGGCCGGGATGAATGCGCTCAATATCGGCATCGGCTGGCATGAGTCGCAGGTTCCGACGATCTCCATGATGGTGCCGCGCGGTTCGTACGTCTGGGTGGCCCAGCAGGTAAAGGGAGCGGTCAGGATTCCCGTCATTGCGAGCAACCGGATCAACGACGTACGCTACGCCGATGAGATCCTGCATGAAGGCCGCTGCGACATGGTGTCCATGGCTCGACCTTTCCTGGCCGACGCGGCAATCGTAAAAAAGAGCCTGGAAGGCCGATATGAAGACGTGAACACCTGTATTGCCTGCAACCAGGCCTGTCTGGATCACATCTTTGATGGAAAAACGGCTTCCTGCCTGGTTAACCCGGTGGTGGGAAGGGAAGTGGAACTGGCCATCCAACCGGCTTCCGATCGCAAAAAAGTGGCTGTGGTGGGGGCCGGCCCGTCCGGACTGGAGGCGGCTCGAGTGCTGGCTGAGCGCGGCCATTCCGTTGTTCTTTTTGAAAAACAGCAGCAGATCGGCGGCCAGCTGAATTTTGCCCGTCAGGTCCCGGGCAAGTCGGAATTTAACGAAACCCTTCGCTACTATCGTGTCCAGTTGGAAAAGCTGGGTGTGGACGTACGTCTGGGAACGGAGGTCGATGCCGATCAACTGGTGGCGGAGCAGTTTGACGAAGTGGTTGTGGCGACAGGCGTGAAGCCGCGCCAGCCCGACATCCCCGGAATGGATCTGCCGCATGTGGTAAGTTACGCGCAGGTGTTTGAAAAACAGGTCACTGTCGGACGGCGCGTGGCAATCGTCGGGGCAGGCGGGATTGCGTGTGATCTTTCCCATCTCCTGGTTCACAATGAAGGGCTTTCGTCCGAAACGGCCCGCTATCTGCTGGAGTACCGCATTCTCGATGCAAAAGGACTGCATCAGCTGCAGCAGAGCGGCCGCAAAGTCCTGATGCTGCGACGCGGCAAACACGTGGGAACGGGACTGGGCAAGACGACACGCTGGGCGGTGCTTGCCATGCTCAAGAAGCAAGGTGTGGAAATGTTGACGGAAATTGAGTATAAAGAAATTACCCCTGAGGGAATCACCATCCTGCAACAGGGAGAAGAACGTCACATTCCTGCCGATACCGTCATCATCGCTGCCGGAGCCACATCGAACAGCCGTCTGTACGAATCATTGAAGGGAAGACTGCCGGTTCATCTGGTGGGGGGAGCCAAGGAGGCGGGCGAACTGGACGCAAAGCGCGCCATTTTTGAGGGAGCGCTGGTCGGTCGGGCCATATAATCCTATGGCGGCAGGGAGAGAGAGGAGAAGTTTTGTGAAACCGTACAAACTTGTTCTTACCGGATTCGGGTCGGTCGGCTGGCATGTAGCCGACCTGTTGTTTCAGCGCCGGGAGCGCTATGCTACCCTTTTTGGCGCGGACGTGCAGATTGTCGCGGTCTGCGGCTCCCGCGGCGGACTCTACGACCCGAACGGACTCTCGCCGGATACATTGCTACCCTTGACGAAAGCGAACGGCGGATTGACTGCTTCCGCTCGCATGGAAGAAGCGTATACGGGGGTCCGCTTTCTCTCCCAATGCGATGCCGACGGCTTGGTGGAGGCGGGTCCCACTGATTTTGTCACCGGAGGATCGGGCTACCTGTATCTGAAGACGGCCCTGGAGCAAGGAATGGACGCCATCACCCTGTCCAAAGGAGCGCTTGTGCTCGATTACCCCGGTTTGGCGAGACTGTCCCGCAAACAGCGCGCCTTCTTGAAGATCAGTGGAGCCACTGCCGCTGCCCTGCCTACCGTCGACCTGATTCAATACAACCTGGCTGGCTGCGAAGTGGCGGAGATGACCGGTATTTTCACCGGCACAACCAACTTTATCCTCACGGCCATGTGGGAGGAGGGGCTCCCCTACGAACTGGCGCTGCGCGAGGCGCAAAACCGCGGGATCGCGGAACCGGATCCCGCATTTGACGTCGAAGGATGGGACACGGCTTGCAAGCTGACCATTTTGGCCAACGCTGCGTTCGGAGCAGAAATGTCCCTCAGCGAAATAAAGCGGACCGGAATCAGCGGCCTGACGGGTGAGCAGATGGAGGAGTGGCGAAGACAAGGACTCGTCCCCAAATTGGTCGGCCGCATTTTGCGTCAAACCGGGCAAATTGCAGCAGAAGTGAACGTGGTGCTGTACCCGTTTGACCATCCGTTCGCCCAGGTAAAAGGGGCGACCAAGGCGGTACAGGTGCGTACGGACGTCATGGGGGAACTGCTGGTGGTGGGAGGCAAATCTGATCCGCGGGCTGCAGCGGCAGCCGCACTGAAGGACCTGGAGCACATCCTCGAGCGGAGGTTTCACTGAAAAAAGGCAAAAACCTGGCAGGCGACGCATTACGCCTTCCAGGTTTCTTTTTTGTCAGGACGGGGGTGGTCCGCTTGTTTCTTCCCAGGCAGCCACCACCCGGTTTTTCCCCGTTGTTTTGGCGGTGATTTCAGCATCGTCGGCCAGGCGGATCAGTTCCTCGCTGGTCTTCGTATGGGAGCGGTTCAGAGTGGAAACACCGACGCTTACGGTGAGGCGGTAGGGCCGGTTGTCAGCAAACTCCTCCTCGATTGAAAGACGCAGCCGTTCGGCTAGCCGCAGAGCCGCTTTCCCGTCCGTTTTCGGCAGAATTAACAGCATCTCTTCGCCGCCAAACCGTCCGGGGATGTCGTTTTTGCGGAGCGTGCCTCTGATCATATCGGCAAGCTCCCGCAGGACACGGTCGCCCTCCTGATGGCCGTATTCGTTCACTTTTCGGAAGTTGTCGATGTCCAGCATGATCAGGGAGAGGTCGAGATCGTACCTCTTCGCCAGTTCCAGTTCTTTCGCCAGCGCGTTCATAAAGTAGCGGCGTTGATAAAAGCCTGTCAGGTTGTCAATCATCATTTCCATGTACAACAGCGCATTGGCTATATGCGGTTTGATGAAGGAGAGGAATTGCTCCATATGCTGTTCCTTCGTTTCGCTCAAGGCGCCCGAATAGACTTCCAGCACGATCGCCTGTCCGTTCTGGTGATAGAGCGGAACGACGTACTTTTGCTCACATTCTTGCCGGGCCAGAAAACGAGCCAGCTCTTCTTGGGACAGGATGCCGGAGACAGAATAGTGCACCTTTTTCCTGCTGTAAAACAAGTTGTAGTCGATGGAGAGATGAGAGATCGGGAAGTACTCGAACAGGGCGTAAACCAGTCGCTGAATGGTTCGGGTCAGCTCCAGGGTCTCCGTGACTCGTTCGCTAAGCTGAATGATGATTTGCAGATCGAGTGACTGTTCCAGCAATTGGGCCCTCTCCGCCAATAACTGCTGCACGAACGGCTCCTTCAACAGCAACGGGTTTTCTGTCAGGAAGCGGGGCTGCACGACACTCTCCAAATCCCGCAGAACCTGTTGGTATTCCTCTTCTTTTTCAATGAGCTGGTAGCCGTTTGCCGCCCGGCGCATGTACAGCATGGCTTGCTGCAAATTTCCCTGCTTAAGCCACCATGCCGCAGAAGCGCGGTAATAGTCCGGCCAAAACAGATCGTAGCTGTTCTCTTTCATATATTTCTCAAACTCTTTCAGCCAGTGCTCCGCTTCTTCCGAACCTGACTTTAGCAAGATCTGGATCATCTCCCGATAGGCCCAGCCGGCGACGATGCGGAAACCGTTTAGCTCAATGCTGCGCTGGAACAGGCGACACGCCTCGGCGAACTCTCCTTTTTCCGCCTGATACAAGGCGTCGATGAACACGGATAAATCCGTTTCCTTTTGCCAGACGAGCGGCGGAGGCATCGGTCTCCCCCGGCGAAAGGACAAATAGCGGCTGTAGTTTTCCCAGAGGGAAAACGACCAGTCACCCAGATCCTTGGTAAAGATCTGCTCTTCCAGCTGGCGGAATAATTCGTCCCGCTTCCATTCGCAGGCGAACATCAGTTGATGGGTGTAGTACTGTTCCAGCAGGTCGGCCCGTTTAATCTCGTCGACGAGAGAAACGTTTTCCATGTGGTAGGCATAGCCGTCCAAATCGCCATGGTACAGTGAGAGTTCCATTCCGTTCAAATGGCTGATCTGCTGTTTTGTGGTAAAACCGTACCGCTTGGCCATCTCCAACTGCCGCTTCGTGTAGGTGAGGGCGACGTGTACGTTGTTGTCGAAGCAGTAGCTGTTGTACAGCTCGATCATCAGGTCGTGATGGCAGGACGACTCCAGCATCGACTCCAGCTTTTTGCGCAGGGCGGAGGCCCACTCGCTCAATTCCGGAAAGTACTGGAACAAAATCGTCGTGTACATGATCGTCAACTCCGCGAACAGCCGGATGGAGATCTGTTCCCGCTGGGGATAAAGCTCATGACGGTAAAAGTCGTCGATGATTCCGGCTCCTTCCTGGTGCAGCGGCGTAAAGAAATCTACATACGCGAGGAGATGGGCGGCTCTGGCCCGGTCTGCCAGCGGGAGGTGCTTGTCCGACACGAACCCGGACAACTCCTGCTTCAGCGCTGTGACGTCCGTCTGATTGGTAAACAGCAGAACTCGTATCCAGGCGAAACGGTCCTGCAGTGCGCCTGTTCGCTGGTAGAGCGAATAAGACAGCTTTTCCGCCTGCTCGAACTGATTGAGACGGATGTACACCTGAACCAACAGACGGTCCCAGCAGCATACACGGTGCCGACCCAGTGCTTGCTGCAGTTGTTTCAGGTTCTGAAGAATCACTTTTCGCCGCTCCAGTGTCAAGAGAAGGCGGATCTGCCGGTAGTAACGAATCAGCAGCTCGTACTCCATCCGCTTGTCTTTGGCCAAATGGGCCAGCTCGATCTGCGGCGGAAGGGTGCCAGGGCGGTAATTGCGCTGCAGCTGAAGCGCCCGTTGAAAATAACGGGTCTGTGTTTCAAGCGGCAGCTCGTATATCGTCAGGCGTGAAACTTCAACCGGTACATAGATGCAGTTGGGATGGTAGACGGGCAAAAGTCCCAGCTGCAACAAACGGGACAAGGTGTGATTCAGCTCACCCATATCCAATTCGTTTTTGTGAAAGATGTCTCCGGCTCGTACCGGCATCGGCAGACAGGAAAGTGTGCGCAGCAGATCCAGTTCCTTTTCGGACAATTGAGCGAGCCGTTCCGACAGGAGTTTCCGTATGGACAGCTGCTCTTGATCCCATTCAAAGTGATCCGCGCATCGCCAGCCTTCCCGCTTTAGCACGATCTGCCCGGTTTCAATCAGCTTTTCCAAAAGCAGGCGGCAGTAGTTGAACTCCGTCTGTTGTTCCGTCAGCCAGTTGGCCAGGCGGTCCAACAGCTCGGATTCAGCCCTGCCCAATTGTGAAAGCAGGACCCTCCGATACATGTGCGGCTCCTTTTTTCCCACCGAAAGGAAGCGCAGGCTGAATCCCGGGATCAGGCCCGGTTTTTCCTTGCCGCTGAAGATGGCGAACAGTCCGGTGATACGGCTGCTGTACTTTTCCCAGAAACGCATCAGAACGCGCTGGGAGTCTTCGTCGAAGTGTTCACAGCCTTCAAAGGCATAGTAGAAATGCTGCCATTCCATCATCGGCGTAAGCGCCGAGTAGAATTGAAACAGCCACTCGGACAGCGAATGAACGATGTCGTCCCCGACGTAATGTTGCTGGAAAATCCGGTCTAGCTTGCGTGTAAGGGTGATCAGGAAAGCCTTGTCGCGTCCGAAGAAACGGAAGGCGCTAAGAGTCGTACGCTCGATCAATTCGCGGATGGTGCCGTAGGGCAGGTTTCTGCAGGAGATCGTGAAGAAGAAGTCGCTCTCCATCACCTCATTAAAATGCTGCATGTACACGTCCAGACGAGTCATTTCGTCTTCACATATGATTCCGATCAACCGTTCCCCTTCGGAGCGCAGGAAGGCACGCAGCTGGTTTTGTTGGCATTGGGTGAGGGGAGGCGACGAAGGATGCAAAAGGGAAGCATCTGCTGCCGGCGCCGTAGGCGATTCGGTTGACGGGAGTCCGGCTTCCGCCCGCGCCAGGCTTCCAATCTCTTCGGCAAACAAGAAGCTCTCCGGTGCTTCCACCAGACGGTTGGTGAGCCAGCGCAAGAACTCGCTCATCTCGCGTTCGTCCGTCAGCCAGGCAAGCAGAAGGCCGATTGCACAGAAATCGGCCGTACGCGGCATGTTGTGCTGGCGGGCATAGCGGGAAAGAAACGAAAAGGGATACTCCGTCAAGGCATGCTTTACGAAAGGGAATGCGGAAGGATACGGTTGTATGTCAAGCAGGACCTCCATCGTTTCCGGATGATAATAGATCTGCTCCGGAATCAGGAAGCCCATGTGAAATCGGTTTTGGTGCAGGACAGCAAGCGCGTCACAAAGTGAGCTGATGAACAGCAGGATCTGAGGATGCTGGCCGGTTTTTCTCGGCCATTCAGATAACGGCCGGTACCCCTCGGGAAGAGGCGGCAGTGTCACGTGCAGCTCGCCGTTTGCATCGCTCCAGTCGACTGGAAGGCGGAACCATTTGCCGCGAGCGGATTTTGTCCAATGCAAGAGGCGCTCAGTCAGCTGCCGCTGTTGGAAGTACTGCCACACGGTATCATGAAACCTCATGTGTCCATCATTGCGATCGTTTTCAACCGTCATCAGACGGCGTGCTGGTTGTGCCAACGTCGATTCTTTCATAGAGGGTGACCCCGCTTCAGATGGATATTCGTTACTAGTTTATTACATTGTACGACAGAATTCCCCTTCCTCAACAGAGTAGATGGAAGATGAATGGCAATTTTTTTCTCAATAATCAGAACATACATTCTTGTTCATGATATACTAGACCTAGCTCACAGAAAGGGAGGTGAAACATTTTGTCATTTCAACAGATCTTTTGTCGAAACTCTTTCTTTTGAACGGATATTTATGCAAAATAGAAGAACGCTGTATAATTCGAGTGGATTGGGGGCATCCGCCTTGATGAATCAAAATGGAATCTTGTTGGGAAAACGCCAATTCCTATACTGTGTTGACGATGTAGTAGAGGTTGAAGGGTGGACCTTTACGATTGCCCCGGGATTCAAGGTCATCGCCGGAGGCAGCGCCAATCCGGTGCAAACGCTCATCAGCATCTACCGTGAGAGTGAAAAAGAAGCTCAGCTTTTGCTTACCCATAGACGCTTGGATTCCGATTTGACGGTGCAAGCGGTGTCCAGTGACATAGTGCTGGAAATATCGCCGTCGACCCGCAAGGTAAGTGTAGCGGAAAAACAGTAGAGCACCCTCAAGGCGGGTGCTCTTCTTTTATAAGGAGGTTTACACAGTGCCATTGAATCGAATGCAGGCAGGAGAGTTTGTTCTGACATGGCTGCGCGGCGGCCTCACACAACTGGACGGAGGCGCGATGTTCGGAGTTGTGCCCAAGCCGCTGTGGAGCAAGCGCTATCCCAACAACGAGCAGAACCAGATCCCGCTGCGGGCAGATCCGATTCTCGTTCAAGCCCACGGCAAAAACATCCTGATCGAGTCAGGCATCGGCGTCAATCGCCTGACGGACAAGCAGAAGCGCAACTTCGGCCTGGTCGAGGAGTCGCAGGTGCCGGAATCATTGACAAGCCTCGGTTTGTCCCCGGCAGATATCGACATCGTCCTGATGACGCACATGCACTATGACCACGGGAATGGTCTCGTTTCCGTTGAAAATGGAGAGCACACCTCAACGTTCCCCCATGCAGTCATATACGTGCAGGAACTGGAATGGGCAGAGATGAGGGAACCCAATATCCGCTCCCGCAACACGTACTGGGAGGAAAACTGGCGTCCCATCGAGCATCAGGTGAAAACCTTCGGAGAGCATCTGGAGGTCGTTCCCGGTATTTCTCTCCATCACACTGGAGGACACAGCCAGGGACATGCCATCGTGCGGATGGAGAGCGAAGGAGAGGTGGTGCTCCATCTGGGAGACATCCTTCCAACCCACGCCCATCAAAACTCGCTGTGGGTGATGGCGTATGACGACTATCCGATGACGTCCATTTTTGCCAAGGAACACTGGATCAAGCAGGGGATTCGTGAAGGAGCATGGTTTACCTTTTACCACGACGCCCTCTACAGGGCGATCAAGTGGAACGAGCAGGGGGAAACGGTTGACAAGCTGGAAATTTCCTGATAGGAAACAAAATGACACAGGGAACTGTGTCTTTTTTTTGGCGAATTTCGTCCGTTGGTCCCGACGCCCGCGCTGATTCCAACCCTCCCTTTCTTTTCCAAAATATTTGTGTTACTATCAATTTCTATAAAATTATTTTAAATGAAAAAAATGATCTGTCAGAAAGGATGAGGAAGATGAAATCGGCGCTGATCATGGGAGGCACGCAGTTCTTTGGCAAGCGGCTCGTCGAAAATTTGCTGGGAGCCGGAATGGACGTTACCATCGCCACCAGGGGGAGAACACCTGATCCTTTTGGTGACCGCGTCAATCGATTGATCATTGACCGGGAGCACCGTGAGACATTGGAAGCCGCTTTTGACGGTAAACAGTGGGACGTGGTCTACGACCAGACGTGCTATTCACCCAGCGAAGCGCTGGATACGCTGGAGATTCTCAAAGGCAAGGCAGGCCGCTACATCTTCACATCCACGATGGCCGTGTACGATTTTGGCCGTCGCAAAGTGGAAGCCGATTTCGATCCTTATCGCTACCCGACCGACAAGATCGGCACTCGCCGTGAATACCCCGGCTTGATGGGATATCAGGAAGCAAAACGGACGGCGGAGGCCTTGTTGTTCCAACGGGCAGACTTTCCGGTGGTTGCTGTACGGTTTCCCATCGTGATTGGTCCGGATGATTTTACCAACCGCCTGCGGTTTCACGTTGAGCATGTGGAAAAGGGCCTGGAGATGGGAGTGGGCAACCCTGATCATTCGATCGGCTTTATCTCCTCGGAAGACGCCGGCAGAACGCTCAGCTGGCTGGCTGACCGTACATATGTCGGTCCGGTGAATGCTTCTTCACTGGGAGACCTGACAATGGGAGAGTTGATTGCCCTGATTGAGGATGTGGTTGGCAAACAGGCGATCGTCGCGGCCCAAGCGGCAGAACCGCAGCATCAGTCACCCTATGCGATGCCAGGTTCATGGTCGCTTGATTCGTCGAAGATTGCGGCTGCCGGCTTCCAGGCAAGCCGCTTGATGGCGTGGCTGCCGGGGCTTCTGAAAAGCTACGTTTCGAATGGCAACTAGCAGGTTATCCGTTTTTTGCGGAAACCCATTGAAAATTTCGATAATGAAATTGCGCCGGCAGCGATTGACGAACCTCCTGACACTCATTAGAATGAGAAAAACTTACTGAAACTGTTCTGACATTGCGAGCAAGCAGATCAGTTCGAGGGAGAAGAGAGAAATGGATAGGGTCAAAGCGTTTTTGCAAGAGTATCACCCGATCGTCCACTCACTTGTCGTCGGCACCGTGTTCGTTCGCGCCGCCAGTTCCATGAGCATGCCGTTTTTATTCCTTTATCTTTCCAACCATACTGACATGGACCTGGCGACGATCGGATTGATGATTGGAGCCGGTTCACTGGCCGGTACGGTAGGGGGATTTTTCGGAGGAACGCTGTCCGACATGATCGGCCGCCGACGGGTTATGGTTGGTGCCCTCTACGTCTGGACATTCGTATTTCTCGGCTTTGCCTTCGGTAAAAGCCCGTTGTTTTTCCTGTTCCTTAACATTTTAAGCGGACTTTGCCGCTCGGTTTACGAGCCGGTATCGCAAGCGCTGATGGCAGACGTAACGCCGCCGGAAAAGCGTTACCGCGTCTTTGGGCTTCGCTACACGGCAATCAACGTCGGCGTCGCGGTTGGCCCTGTGATCGGTGCAGCGCTCGCCATGCAGTCTGCGACTCTGCCGTTTGTCATGACCGCAGTCATCTATTTGCTCTACGTGATCAGCCTGCAGGTGATGCTGAATCACTTCGGCATCAAGCAGATCGAGGGGCAGAAAAAAGAGCACGTCAGCTTTAAACGCGCACTGGACGTGGTTGTACACGACTCTGCGTTCCGATACTACATCCTGGCTGGCGTACTGGGGGCGATCGGGTACTCCCAGATGTCCACCACGCTGGCCAAATTCGTAGAGCTGACGGTTCCAGACGGTGTGAAACTGTTCGCCATCCTGATGAGTGTCAACGCCGTCGTGGTGGTGCTGATGCAGATGCCGCTCACAAGATGGGCGGAAAAAAAGACGCCCCTCTACGCAATCGTCGTAGGGAACGTCATGTACGCACTCGGCGATCTTGGCTATGCGTTTGCCAACTCGTGGGCGATGTTCATCGTTGCCATGGTGATTTTTACCTTCGGTGAGATCCTGACCTTTACGTCGTCCGATGTGTTGATTGACCGGTTGGCCCCGGAAGAAATGCGCGGCACCTATTACGGTGCAAAAAGCTTCAGCAGCCTCGGGCAATTCATCGGACCGTGGATGGGCGGAATCCTGTTGGCCAGCTACAGCGGATCGATCCTGTTTGCCACAGTAGCGGCGACCTCGCTGATCAGCAGCGCTTTCCACTGGGCCGGGCAGCGCGCCTACCAGGTGCGTACGGGCAAGTCGATCAACGTGGCGCGGGTCAATTCACTGTAGCGCCTGCATGACCCGCTCCGCGATGCGGGCGTACCCTTCGCTATTGGGGTGAAAATGATCGGTGTAAAGATACGTTTTTTCCTTTTGGAAAAACAGGTCATACGTCGGGACTACGATGACGCCGCGGTATTTGGCGGCAATCTCCGACGCTGTGCTGTTCCACTCCAGCACCGGTTTGATCGTGTCGACAGCCGCTTCCGTATCTCCGAAAGGATTGTACAGAGCCGTGTAGACAATCGTCGCTTTCGGATTCAGCGCCCGGATGCGTTGCAAAATCTGCTCAAAATTGGCCGACAACGTCATGGTTGCCTCGGCCAATTTTTTTTGGTCAATGGTGTAAACGCCGCCGCTTTGGTGAAACAAATCGTTGCCGCCGATGGTGAACAGGATCAGGTTGGCTTCTGCAAGCTGCCTTTTGACCTGAGTCTGTGACAGTTGCTCCAGGAGACCCGGCGACTGCAGCCCGCTGATAGCCAAATTGGTAAGCACGCTCGGTTGACCGGTTTGTTTTTCCAAAGCCTCCCGTACGAGTCCCACATAGCCCTGGCCGTTGGCGTCACCCACGCCTCGCGTCAGGGAGTCCCCCAGTGTCACGACGTTCCATTTGCCGTCGGCGGGCAGAGGGACACCGCGTTCTTCCGCCTTTCGTTCCTCGGGCAACGGCTTACGGGGAGAAAGTTGCTGCGGATCAACGGCAAAGACGAAACCGCCGGCGAACAGAAGAAAGGAAATGAGCGCCAGCAAGCCGGTGGTTCGCCAGAGGAGCAGTCCGGAAAAGCGCATCGCGCACACCTCCAGATTCGTAGAAGGATGGGAATTCATGGTATAATCATTTTTGTTACATCATCTGGTAGTGTACCACGAACATGCTGTCTGACGAAAGGTGAGAGAGGGTTGGCAGAGGTAGTCCTGTCTGTAAACGGATTGAAAAAGGCAATCGGAGGAAAACCGATTATTCACGATATTACATTTGACGTGTTTGCCGGAGAAGTTTTCGGCTTTCTGGGGCCCAACGGCGCGGGCAAAACGACGACCATCCGCATGCTGGTCGGCCTGGCTTCGGCGGACGGCGGAAGCATCCGCATCGGAGGCGTTTCCCTGCAGGACGATTTTCCCCGCGCCATCGCCCGCGTGGGCTGCATCGTAGAGAATCCCGAACTGTACAAGTTCATGACGGGGCGGGAAAATCTGGAGCATTTCGCCAGGATGAGCGGCGGTATTTCCGCGGAACGAATCGAGGAGATCGTCCGGTTTGTGGATTTGTCCCACGCCATCGACGAAAAGGTAAAAACCTACTCACTGGGGATGAGACAGCGTCTCGGCATTGCACAAGCGCTGCTGCACAACCCCAGCCTGTTGATTTTGGACGAACCGACCAACGGACTGGATCCCGCAGGCATTCGCGAGCTGCGCCAGTTCATCCGGCGGCTGGCGGAAGAGGAAGGACTGGCTGTGTTCATCTCCAGCCACCTGTTAAGTGAAATCGAAATGATGTGCGACCGGGTGGCGATCATCAACAAGGGTCGGGTCATTTCCGTGGGACTCGTGCAGGAGCTGATGGAGCAGTTTGCCGATCAGGTGGAGTGGACGCTGCCTGCTTCTCATATCGCTGCCGGGATGGACGTACTCAACCATCAGCCGTATGTAGTGGATGTCTGGCAAACAGCCGAGGATCGGCTGAAGTGCCGAATGGACGTCGAGCGGGTTGGCGATGCGAACCGGGCGTTGGTCCGGGCCAATATCCCGGTACTTGGAATCGCCCGTAAGACGGTGACACTGGAAGACTTGTTCCTTACGTTGACCGAAGGAGGTGACCGGAGTGGGACATAGCATGATTGCCCTGGTACAAAACGAGACCATGAAACTCCTGCGGCGCCGCCGTTTTCTGGTCGTGCTGCTGATTTTGGCGATCCTTATTCCCATTTTTACCTATGCCCAATACAAATCCGTTCTGACGGCACAGGAGCGGCTGGGTACGACCGATTGGCGGGCCCTTTTGCAGCAGCAGATTGTCGATACGCAAAACCGCCTCGCTTCCAGCCGCCTGCCGGATGAGTGGCGGGAGTTTTTAAAGATCCGCGTGCAGCAGCAGCAGTACTACCTGGATCACGACATCAACCCGATGGCACCGGGGGCGCCTACCTTCGCCCGCGGCTTCATGGATCAGGCGGTGTCGCTCTTTTTGCCGATGATCATCGTCGTGCTTGCCGTCGATTTGGTCTCAGCCGAGTTCAGCGAAGGGACGATCAAGCTGCTGTTGACCCGGCCGGTCCGCCGTTGGAAGGTGTTGACCAGCAAGTACCTGACACTGTTGCTGTTCATTTCCTTGACCGTGCTGATGACACTGGTACTCGCTTATCTCATTTCCGGTGTGGTGTTTGGCTACAGTGGCTGGGACATGCCGGTCCTGACCGGATTCATCGTAGAGGGTAGCGAACTGGATACCTCCCAGGTATTCATGGTGCCGCTGTGGCAGTATCTGTTCATGCAGTACGGGCTGGGCTGGTTTGTCTGCGTTGTGGTAGGCACCATCACGTTTATGGTCTCGGTTCTGGTGCGGAGCGCCGCGGCAGGGATGGGGATCATGATGGCGGCCTTGATCAGCGGGACCATTCTCACCCAGATGGCTTCCTCCTGGGAGTCGTCCAAGTACCTGTTCGTCGTCAACCTGCAGCTTACCGACTACCTGGCGGGAACGCTTCCGCCGATTAAGGGAATGACTCTGCCGTTTTCACTTGCGATCCTGTCCGTCTGGGCGCTGGCCGCACTTGTTGTCGCCTACATCGTATTCATTCGGCGAGACGTGACATCGTGAGGGAGATGAGGCTGTAACCATTAATCTTCTCATTCGTATTCCAAACGAGAAAGATATGAGGAGTGGGTGAAAACCAATGGAGATCGCATTAAAATGGGCTTCCGTTGCAGGGGTGAGCATGCTGGAGCTGTGGGCCGCCATTCCGCTTGGCTTCGCTCTCGGCTTGTCTGCCGTGGTCACCTGTGTATTGAGCGCCGTCGGTTCCATCCTCAGTGCCGGGATTGTGATTTACTTGGGCGGTTCTCTGCGTGCCTGGCTGATCAAGCGCATGGTAAAGAAGAGCAGCAAACAAAGCCGCATGAGCCGCATCTGGGACAAGTACGGCGTCATCGGACTGGGCTTCCTTTCACCGCTGCTTACGGGTGCGCCTCTCGGTGCTGCCATCGGTGTGTCACTGGGGGCCAAGCCGGGCAAACTGATGTTCTGGATGACGATCGGAATCGTTGTGTGGAGCATCATACTGACAGCGGCAGTGGCAGTGGGGATACTCAGTTTTGTCCCATGAGGGATTTATATAGAAAAGGTGTGATCGTATAAGTCAAATCGGTCCCATCCAAGACGTGATTTCTTCACAGGAAGAGCTGCGCTCGCTTCTCGGTGAACCGAGCCAGATTGCTTCTCACAAAGTGATCCCATTTTTGGATCAGCATGTGCGCGCGTTTATTGAGAAATCGCCTTTTTTGCTGCTGGCCACCGCTGATGAAGCCGGCCTGTGCGACGCATCGCCGAGGGGGGATGCGCCGGGATTTGTCATGGTGGTTGACGGCGTCAATCCAGAGAAAGTGGCGGAGCAGCTGCAGGAAAGCTATACAAAACGGCTCTATTGATTGTATAGTTAGAATAGAAAGGGAATTTGAAACACAATACTGATCGAGCGTTCGGTCGATTGAGTGGGAGAGGGAGGTAGGATGGAGCAAAAACACAGATTTATCCCAAAGAACCCTGATTTTCACAGCCGTGTTGAAACGAGTTTTGCCCGACAAGCGGCGATGAATCTAATCGGGGCGGAGTTGGTCAAGGTGGAACCGGGGGAAGTAGAAATTGAACTTCCGTTTCGCAGCGATCTTACCCAGCAGCATGGTTTCCTGCATGCCGGGATGGTTACGACCATCGTTGACAATGCTTGCGGCTTTGCGGCATTAAGTTTGATGCCGCCCGACGCCTCGGTCCTTTCGGTTGAATTCAAGGTAAACCTTCTTTCACCAGCGAAGGGAGAGCGATTTTTGGCAAGAGGGAAAGTGCTGAAACCGGGTCAAACCATTACCGTCTGTTCAGGGGAGGTCTTTTCCATAGGAGAAGGCGAGCCGAAGCTTGTGGCCACCATGCTGGCAACCTTGATCATGCTTCAAGGTCGCCCTGGAATGGTACCGGGATAGATACTCGCGGGATGTCAATGAATCATGAGGAGGTCTTACGTATGAGCTTTTCCACTCTTTCTTTTGAAGTGAAGGATCATGTCGCCACCCTCACGCTGAATCGTCCAAAAGCGGCCAACGCGATCAATCTTGATTTGGCTAAAGATTTGATGCATGCCTCTATCGAATGTGATTCGCCTGAAATACGGGCCGTGGTGATAACAGGGGCAGGCGGAGTTTTTAGTGTTGGCGGTGATTTAAAGAGCTTTGCCGAGCAAGGAACCTCGATCGGGAATTACATAAAGGAAGTCACCACCTATCTCAATGCCGCCGTTTCCCGTTTTGCACGGATGGATGCTCCGGTAATCGCTGCCGTTAATGGCGTGGCTGCGGGCGGCGGCATGAGTTTGGCGATTGCCTGCGATTTTGTGATCGCCTCCGATTCGTCACGCTTTACCATGGCCTACACCAAAGCCGGACTGACCCCGGATATATCTGCCAGCTATTATTTGCCCCGTATCGTCGGATGGAAGCGGGCCCTTGAGCTTACCTTGACCAACCGGGTGCTTTCCGCCGTTGAGGCGCACGAGATGGGGATCGTGACAAGGGTTGTGCCTGACAGCGAACTGCTTTCCCAGACAGACGAGTTGGCCTCCCAACTGACGAACGGAGCGAAGACCGCGATAGGTGCTGCCAAACGCCTGCTTCACAGCGGGTGGAATCAAACTCTGGAAACGCAGATGGAGAATGAAAGTCAGACCATTGCGAAAATGGCGCAGACGAGAGAAGGCATCGAGGGGATTACCGCATTTCTCGAGAAGAGAACTCCGAACTTTAAAGGATAGCTGTCATGCGAGCAGTTCCAATACAAAAAACCGGGACGTTCCCCGGTTTTTCTTGTGTTATCCTATTTTTTCCATCCCAAATTCTTTGCGATTTCGATCAATGCGTCAAGACGGATGCCGTTTGCGGTCAGGACGACGTACAGCGATTGGTTTTCTTTCAGCGCATTGAAATGGACGGCGTGCTGAATGAACGATTCGGGCGGCGCTCCCTGTGGATCATAGGAGACCGCAATGGCCTGCTCTTTGTCGATGGTGAAGAGCTGCGTGTCAATAAACGTGCCCGGAATGGACAAGCTTCGTTTACCGTGTGTATTGTGTACGACTTCCACCTTGATCCAATCGGTGCCCCGCTTGTATTCGGATGTTACCCGGGTGACGTGTTTGCTCGTTTCCGATTCATACTGCAAGGAGATGTCAGCGAGCGCAAAGCCGCTCGGCAGGGTGTCGACTGTTGGAACAGGCATGTCAGATGCTTGTACGGCTGTCTCCACGTCGGTAAAAGACGAAAGCGTGATTTCCGGTTTTAGCAGGGTAACGTTCGGCGGACCGACAGTGGGAGATGTTTCGTCTGCAAGCGCAGAATTCGGCTGTTCCGGCAAGGAAGCAATGGCGTTTACCGGTTCGTCGGAGGAGGTTTTTCCGTTGACCGGCGGAACAGGTTGAAGGGCGGCCGGATCGTCCGCTTTCTCCGCTTCAGACAATGCGGCTTTTTCATGAGAAGGCTGCGGTGGTCCCGCTACCGATGCTTTTGATTGGTTATTGCGTGCTGCCATGAGCGTCCGCTGCTGTTCCGGCACTGTCGGCGGTGCCGACGGTGCTGCCGGAGGCACTGCGTCTCTTTGTGGCGTAACCGTCGGAATCGTTTTCGGTGCTGGAGAGGCATCAGGAGTTGTACCTTTTACAGCAGCCGGTACTGTCTGAACGGTTGCACGTTCCGCTCCGGGTTCAGCAGCAGGCGCTGCGGCTGGCGCTTGCGCTTCGGGGGCGGCAGCACTGCCCGCACTTTTGGAATCAACAGACTCCTTCGCCATGTTCATGCTTGCCGATTGTTGGTCTGTACCTGTCATGGTTTGGTAGCCAAGCAGTCCTACCGCAAGAAGGAAGCCGGCTGCACTTGCCCAAGCGAGTCCCGAATAGCGTATGAAGCGGCTTCGCGGAGACGCTTTAAGGTTCTGGACGGTGGCAGTGAGCGGCGGAACGGCGCCTTGTCCTGCCGTCTGGTAAATGGCTTGCATGATGCGTTCTTCCAGTTGCGCGGAAGGTTGGGGAAATTCTTTCAAAAACTGCACCTCCTCGTCGCTTGTCAAGTTCGCTTCGAACCAGGCCATACACTCCTCACAAGTCTCGATGTGGGAAAGAGCGGCATTGTCCGTATCATATGACCATGCGGTTCTAAATTCCTGGCAGTTCATGAACGAGCCCTCCTTCCTTACGGTTTAGCAGTTTTGCAAGTTCCTGGCGGGCGCGAAGGTAGCGGACGCGCGCGGTAGACTCGGCTACGCCGAGCAGGGAGGCGATTTTTTCAAACGGATATTCATGCGTACAGCGCAGCACGATTACTTCCCGATAGGAGTCGGAGAGCATCGCGAACGCTTCCTCGATTTCCCTTCGCTGTTCCTTGCTCATAAGCGATTCCTGCGGTGATTCATCGCGAGCCTGGGAAGCCACATAGGCAAGCTGTTCGTCGGAATCGTGAAACTTGCGGCGGCGGATGAAGTCGATGGTCTTGTTTCTCGCCAGTGTGTGCAGCCATGAGGAAAACTGACTGTCTCCCCGAAAGGTGGACAGCTTTTCGTACGCCTTCACAAACACTTCCTGAGTCAAGTCTTCCGCGTCGGTGTGATTGTTCACCATTTTGTAGATGAAAACGAAGATCATATGCTGGTACCGCTGAATCAGGTCGCGGTAGCATTCAACCTCGCCCTGGAGAATCCGCTGGATGATTTCGGCGTCGGATTGCATCGAATCTCCGGCCTCCCTTCCCTTTATGAGACGTACCGTTTTGAAAAACGTTTCATAGGAGCGTCTCCATCTCTATGACTTCATATTGGTATCCTTGCTCCACCAGAAACAGCTGGCGGTGCAGGGCAAATTCCTGCTCACGCGTATCCCGGGTAACCAGGGTGTAAAAATGCGCTTCATTGTCACCTTGCTTGGGACGCAAAATCCGTCCCAGACGCTGGGCCTCTTCCTGGCGGGAACCAAACGTTCCGGAAATCTGAATGGCGACGTTGGCATCCGGCAGGTCGACGGCAAAATTGGCCACTTTGGAGACGACCAACCGCTTCACATCGCCCCGTTTAAAGCGATCGTAGAGCAATTCCCGCTCCCGCTCCGGCACTTTGCCGGTAATCAGCGGCGCCTGCAGGGCATCCGCCACTTGTTCCAACTGATCAAGGTATTGCCCGATGATCAGGATCTGATCGTGCTCGTGCCGTTTTAACAGCTGCCGGATCACTTCCAATTTGCGCGGGTTTTCCGCTGCGATCCGGTATTTTTGACGGGGACTGGCATGCGCGTACGCTTCGCGCAGCTTCGGTTCGATCGGCAGGCGGATTTCCTGGCAGTGCGCCCCGGCGATCCAGCCTGTTTCCTCCAGTGCTTTCCACGGCATCTCGAACTTTTTCGGGCCCACGAGAGAAAAGACGTCCTCTTCCCGGCCGTCTTCCCGGACCAGCGTCGCCGTAAGACCGAGCCGGCGTTTTGCCTGAATGCCCGCCGTCATGCGAAACACCGGTGCCGGCAAAAGGTGAACCTCATCATAAATGATGAGTCCCCAATCGCGTTCGGTCAATAACGATAAGTGTGGAAAATCTTCAACGGTCTTGTGTCGGTACGTCAGGATCTGATAGGTAGCCACGGTAATGGGCTTCACTTCTTTTCGTTCTCCGGTGTACTCGCCCACCAAGGAGGGATCAATGCTGGTTTTGTCGACCAGTTCCTGCACCCACTGCCGGACCGACGTTGTGTTGGTGGTGAGGATCAGCGTGGCAGTCTGAACTTCACAGATCGTTCCCAGACCGATCACGGTCTTCCCCGCACCGCAGGGAAGGACGAGCACGCCGCTGCCGCCCGTGACAGAACCGCCCGCGTAAAAGGAGTCAACCGCGTCGCGCTGGTAAGGACGCAGGGAGAACGGGGTGCCTTGCGCAGTCATCTCCCGCAAGGTGACGGGACAGGCTTCCCCTGTGGTGTAACCGGCGAGATCCTGAACGGGGTAACCGAGCCGAATCAGCTCCTGTTTGATCAAGCCGCGGCTGTACGGCTTCAGCTTGTAGGTCACAGGGTTTGGCTGTTCCTCCATGTACGGCTGCAGCTGTCTGTAGCTCATCAGATCGGACAGCAGCTGCGCGTCGTCACTGACGAGCAAAAGATCGTCATCGGCACGCTCCAAACGGATCAGTCCGTACCGTTTCATGTAGTCTTCTATTTCTTTTACGATGGAGGGAGGAACCCCGTATTTACTATACATACTCAGGGTTTCAATTGCCTTCTCGGCGGTGAGGCCGCTTGCCGCCGCATTCCACAAGGAAAGGGGCGTAATGCGGTAGGTATGTATGTACTCCGGACTTTTTACCAGTTCGGCAAACCCCGACAAGGCATTGCGCGCCTCCGCAAACAACGGGTTTTGAACCTCAAGCAGCACGGTACGGTCGCTCTGAACAATAACAGGCAGTTGCGGACGGTACGACACACAGCTCACCTCTGAGTGAATTTTCTAGGAACATCGTAACACAATTCCCAAATGAAAGGAAAACAGCCGGGTAACAATTTCAGTTGGAGAAACATAGAAATCATAGGCGAAGTATTTTTCGCCAGCTGTATTTACAACATTCAGAAAAGTAAATAAAATAAAACTACAAGCGATTCGATGAATCCGCTTACACCCTAGGAAAAGGAGCGAACAATGCCGAATCCATCCTGAAGGCAAGGAGAGTGATCCGACGCCCAGCAGCAGGAAGGCAAGCGTAACCGAAGTACCAGGTGGGAAAGGAAGGCATACAAGTGAATAGAAGTTTGGTGCAACAGTAGCCCTGGACGGTCTTCGATGGAAGAGCGGACCAGGGCTTTCATTCTATATGGCCCCCGCCCGGCAAAGCGTGAAGCGATTGCCAAGCGGTTTTTTTTATTCATCGGTGGGTTACACTAACGGGGAGAATGGTGGAAGGAGAAGCGGACGGCATGATAACGATCTTCCATTTGTTCATGGTATTATTCCTCGTCTTCCTCAATGGCTTCTTCGTAGCCACGGAATTCGCAGTGGTGAAAGTGCGTGAATCCCGCATTACCCAGCTGGTCGCCGAGGGGAACAAGCGTGCGCGAAACGTCGGACAAGTGCTGAACAACCTGGATGCCTACCTCTCTGCCTGCCAGCTCGGTATCACGCTGGCTTCATTGGGTTTGGGCTGGTTGGGGGAACCGGCCATCGCTCATCTGCTGCACCCCGTGTTTGCCTACTTCGGTTTGGGGGAGGCAGCAGTTGAAACCATATCATTCATTATTGCGTTTTCCATCATTACGTTTCTACATATCGTGCTGGGTGAACTGGCGCCCAAATCACTGGCCATTCAGCGCTCCGAGTGGGTCTCGATGCAGGTTGCCCGTCCCATCCAGCTCTTTTACAAAGTGATGTACCCTTTCATCACCTTCTTGAACTGGTCGGCGGCCAAGTTTCTCGGGTTGTTCGGCATCAGCATGGAACCGGGACAGGATGCCCACACGGAAGAGGAAATTCGCATCCTGGTAAACGAAAGTCACAAAAGCGGCTTGATTGATCAAACGGAGCTGATGCTGGTTGACAATATCTTTGATTTCTCCGAAACGATGGCACGCGAAATCATGGTCCCGCGCACAGACATGGTGGTAGTAAACATCCGCGATTCCTACGAGGAAAACGTCAAGCTGGTGCAGAACGGGCGGTTTACCCGCTATCCGGTAGTGGACGGCGACAAAGACCACGTGGTTGGCAGCTTGCACATCAAGGATCTTCTGACCAGCGTGCTGCAAGGCGAGGCGGACAGTCTGGAACGGGTGATGCGCCCGATCCTGACCGTCCCCGAAACGATCTCGATCAGCCGTCTGTTAACCATGCTGCAGAAGCAGCGCGGCCAAATGGCGATCCTGATTGACGAGTACGGCGGCACCGCAGGGCTGGTCACCTTGGAAGATATCATGGAAGAGATCGTCGGGGACATCCAGGACGAGTTTGATGACGAACGACCGGAAATTGAACAAAAGGACGGCTTGTACTCGTTTGACGGCAGGATGCTCTTGGAGGAGGTAAACGATTACCTCGATCTGTCTTTGGATGCCAGTGAAGTGGACACCCTGGCAGGCTGGATTTACATGCAGATTGACCATCCGCCAAAAGTGGGCGACGTCGTGCGGGAGGGCGGATATGAATTTATCGTCGGGGAAGTGGATCACTATCGGATTACCAGGGTCTACATCAAAAAGGTAAACCCGCAGCCCACCGGACAGTAGCTGACAGGGTTTATCCCGGGAATACGGCATGCAGGATCACGTCGGCCGCTACAACCTGATTTTACCATATATGAAAAAACTATATCACTTCCTAAAAATATGCTATAATCGAAACCAGTTTCGTATAGCGATAGCCTAGAGGAGGAAGTTGAGATGAGAAGAGCAGCAAGTCTATTTCTGTCTGCATGTCTGTCAATGACCCTGGCAGCGTGTGGAAACGACGCGGTTCAAAAGGCGGATGCGCCCGCGAGCCAGCAAACGATCAAGCTGGGATTGACCCAGTTTGTGGAACACCCGGCACTCGATTCGGTGCGTCAGGGAATTGTGGACGGACTGAAAGCGTCCGGTTATGAAGAGGGAAAAAACCTGGAGATTGATTTTCAGAATGCCCACGGGGAAATGAACAATACCGTTTCCATCGCGCAAAAGTTTGCCGGTGACGGAAAAGACATGGTGGTGGCGATTGCGACGCCGTCCGCTCAGGCGGTCGCCAAAGCCATCACGGACAAGCCGGTGGTATTCAGTACGGTGACGGATCCGGTCTCGGCCCAGCTGGTAAGCTCGCTGGACAAGCCGGACAAAAACGTGACCGGCACCTCGGACAAGGTATCGATGGAGCAGCAGCTCGATCTGATCCGGACATTCCTGCCGAATCTGAAAAAACTGGGCGTTGTCTACACCACTTCCGAGGTCAATTCGCAGGTACAGGTGAAAGATCTGGAGGAATCCGGCAAGAAGAATGGCATTGAAGTGGTAAAAGCCGGCATTTCCAGCCTGTCGGAGGTTCAGCTGGCAACCCAGTCCCTGGTCGGCAAGGTCGAGGCGATTCTCATTCCGATCGACAATACGGTCGTCTCTTCGTTTGAAGCGGTGCTCGGAGTAGCGGAGCAGTCGAAAATTCCCGTATTCGCGTCCGATGTCGACACGGTAAAACGGGGAGCGGTTGCGACCTATGGCATCGACTACTATAAAATGGGGAAACAGACGGGCGAACTGGCTGCCCGCATTCTCAAGGGACAGCCTGTAAGCGAGACACCGGTGGAAGTTTCCAAAGAGACGGATTTGTATATCAACGAAACGGCGGCCGCTGTATTCGGGCTCTCTTTGACGGATGAAATCAAGAAGCGTGCCAAAGAAATCGTGAAATAAGCAACGTGAAAAAGAGAGCACAAGCTGCTCTCTTTTTATTCTTTTAAAAATGATTTAGTTATGTTAAAATTAATAAAATTTTTCTTCTAGGGGGCAGTTTCTTGATGCGTAAACAAAAATGGAATGCATTACAGTCATTTTTTTGTGCTTTCGCACTTTTGTCCGTTACCGCGTGTGGGCAGCAAAGTTCAACAGCGCCTGACAACCAAAACACACCAGCTGCCAGCAGCAAGCAAGTAAAAGTGGGGATCGTGCAGATCGTGGAGCACCCTGCTCTGGATGCGGCGCGGGAAGGATTTATTGCCCAGATGGCCAAAAATGGGTACGAAAAAGACAAGCAGGTGGTATACGACGTCCAATCTGCGCAGGGCGAAATGAACACGGCCATTCAAATCGCGCAAAAGTTTCAGGGCGACAAGGTTGACCTGATTCTGGCGATTGCTACGCCGACCGCTCAAGCGGCTGCCCAGACGACGAAGGAGATTCCGATCGTGTTTACCGCTGTCACCGATCCGGTAGCGGCCGGTTTGGTGAAATCCATGGAGAAACCGGAAGGCAACGTAACCGGAACGACTGACATGAACCCTGTGGAAGAGCAGCTGGCGCTGGTAAAAGAATTGAAACCGGAGGCAAAAACTGTGGGTATCATTTACAACTCCGGTGAAGTAAACTCCAAGGTACAGGTGGATGCGGCAAAAGCGGTCGCCGACAAGCTGGGCCTGACCATTCAGGAAGCAGCCATCACCAGCCCGACAGAAGTGAAGCAAGCCGCCGAATCGATGGTCGGGAAAGTAGACGCCTTCTATGTTCCGACCGATAACATGGTGGTTTCCTCCATCTCTGCGGTGTTGGCTGTCGCAGAAGCGCAAAAAATCCCGGTTGTCGCCGGCGAAGAGAACTCCGTGAAGAGCGGTGCCATTGCAACATATGGCATTGATTACGGCAAGCTGGGCGAACAGACCGCCGACATGGCCGTAAAGATTCTCAAGGGGGAAGCGAAGCCGGCTGACATGGCTGTGGAAAAGCAGGCCGAAATGAAGCTCGTTATCAATAAGAAGGCGGCGGAAAAAATGGGCGTAACCATTCCGCAAGCCATGCTGGACCGCGCCGCTGAAGTGGTCGAGCAATAGGAAAGCAGGGAGGAATTTATGGGGATTGCATTGCACGGGGCGATTGAACAAGGCTTGTTGTTTGCCGTCATGGCCCTGGGTGTTTACTTGACATTTCGCATTTTGAACTTTCCCGATTTGACCGTGGACGGCAGCTTTGCACTGGGGGGAGCCCTGGCTGCCAAGCTGATCATCGACGGAACAAATCCGCTCCTCGCCACTGTTCTGGCCCTGTTGGCCGGAGCGGCGGCAGGGGCATTTACCGGCGTGCTTACTACGAAAGGAAAAATCAACGGACTGCTCGCCGGCATTCTTACCATGATTGGTCTGTATTCCATAAACCTGCGAATTATGGAGCGGGCCAACCTTCCGCTGCTGCGGGAAGAAACGCTGTATACCTTCGTCCAGGATCTTGGCGTACCCAACCTGGTCGTGGGAGGCATCACACTCATCACCGGAGTGGCGCTGGTCTTTCTCGTTCTGGTCGCGCTGGTGAAAGTTTGGATTGACTGGTTCCTGCACACCGATCTGGGACTGGACATCCGGGCAACCGGCGATAACGCGAAGATGATCCGCAGCTTCGGCGCCAACACGGACACCACGACGATCATTGGTCTGGCTCTGTCCAACGCGCTGGTAGCCGGCTCCGGAGCATTGATCGCGCAGTATCAAGGATTTGCCGACGTCGGCATGGGGATCGGGATGATCGTCATCGGGCTCGCTTCCGTGATTGTGGGCGAGGTGCTGTTCGGCAGTTCCTCCATCTTCCGGGCGACCATAGCGGTTATCCTGGGTTCCATCGTGTATCGGCTCGTGATCGCCCTGGCCCTGCAAGCGGGTCTCAATCCGTCGGATATGAAGCTGATTACCGCCCTGATCGTCATTATTGCGCTGACTGTCCCTGCGGTGGCCAAAGGCGTCTGGAAGAATCAGCCGAAAAAAGGGCCGAGGGAGGCGAACGCAGATGCTTAAGATTTCCCAGGTGCGAAAAGTATTTAACGAAGGTACCGTGAACGAGAAGATTGCCCTAAAGCAGATCGACCTGCACGTCGCTCCCGGGGATTTCATCACCGTCATCGGCAGCAACGGCGCGGGCAAGTCCACCCTGATGAACATCATTTCCGGCGGTTTGATCCCAGACCAGGGGAGCGTTGTCATCGACGGGAAAGACGTAACCAAGCTGGGTGAACACAAACGGGCCGCCTTCATCGGTCGCGTCTTTCAGGACCCGATGGCGGGTACCGCACCGAACATGACCATCGAAGAAAACCTGGCGATCGCCTATTCACGCGGACAGCGCCGCACGCTTTCCTTCGGGGTGAATGACAAGAAGCGGGAATTGTTTCGGGAACAGTTGAAGCTGTTGGACCAGGGGCTGGAAAACCGGCTGAAGACGAAAGTGGGGTTCCTCTCGGGAGGACAGCGGCAAGCGCTCAGCTTGCTGATGGCTACTTTCACCAAGCCAAAAATTTTGCTGCTTGACGAACATACAGCTGCGCTTGACCCCAAACGGGCACAGCTGATCGTCGATCTGACCCGAAAAATCGTGGAACAGCATCAACTGACAACCATCATGGTCACTCATAACATGGAGCAGGCGCTCACGATGGGGAACCGTCTCCTGATGCTGCACGAGGGAAGCATCATTCTCGACATTCCGCAGGAGAAAAAGATGCAGATGACGCCGCAGGATCTGCTGCGGGCATTTGAGCAGGCCCGCGGCGGAGAGTCGTTCAATGAGGACCGCTACATTTTGGCGTAAGAGAATCAACAGCCTTCCCGTACTGCTGTCGGGGAGGCTGTTGATGTTCGTGCAGCCACTAAGAAAGTGTTCGGGGCCCTGCCCGGCGCAGAAAGGGACCCCACTCGGCTCAGCGATAGCTAACGCCGAGCGGGTTGAGGATAGCAGCTGCCAGGTGGGTTATTTTCCGGCGAGAAAGCGGTGCTGGGCGTAGGCTCCGGCGAGAAGGAGAAGTCCCGTCAGCACGAACAGCACTTCACCGCCGAAGTTCAGAAGAACCAGGCTGCCGAGGGATGGGCCAAGTGTTCGGGATATGTCCCAATGCATCCCAAAAAGGGAGAAGTACCTCCCCCGCATGGCAGCCGGTGCCTGCAGCGAGACCAGGGTTAACAGCTGGGTTAGACCGATGCTCTCTCCAAGAACAAAGATGAGCTGCAGGGCCAAGAGCAGCAAAACGCTGTCAAAGAAGGCATAGCCCATGGAAACGGCAGCGAAACAGAGATAGCCGAACACCACAAGACGGTCGGCGGGCAGATGCTGTGTCCGTCTGACCAGCCAGAACTCCAGCAAGATGGCGAGGACACCTTTCGTTGCGGCGATCCAGGCCAATAACGGCACATAATCGGAGAACGAGCTTTTCAGATGCAGCTGCAAGTTGGATTCCGTCTGGGAGTAAAACAGACTGATCGGCAAAGCCAACACCATTAGTGTCAATATGCCTCGACAAGGGGCAAACCGGAACGGGAAGGGCCGTTCTTCGGGCTCGTTCCAAAGCTCCGTTTCACCATTCGTTTGAGACGGCGCAGTCTCCGGCACTGTTTTCCAAATGGCACATCCGTACAGCCCCAGGGAGAGGGCAGCGCAGGCAAAGGCCAGGGACGGATCGTACCGGTAGAGAAAGACGCCGAACAGCGGTCCGACAGCAGCACCGATATAGCCGGCTGTACTCAACAACGCAAATGCTTCCGCTCGCTGATTTTCACCAATGGAATCGGCCAGCTGGGCGCGGCCGGCGGGAGTGAACAGAGCTCCCCCCGCTCCGTTCATGACGTACATACAGGCAAAGGCGGCGAGGCTGCCGGCGAACGCCATGCCCAGCATCGCAGCGGCTTGCAGTGCCAAAGCGACCAGCATGACAGGCTTTCTTCCAAAGCGATCGGTTACGCCTCCGGCAATGAGGGTCATGACGATTTCGGTTAGCGGCTGAAGTCCGATGACCAGCATGATCAAAATGACATGGCCACCCAGTTTTTCATGCAGATAGAGCACCAGAAACGGGGTGATCATGCTGCCGGTTAAACAGGTCAACAACTCCCCGAGCAGGCGAATCCAGAGAATGGAGGGGTATTGCGTGATCCATGAGGCAACAGGTGTGCGGAACATAACAGCATCCTCTCTTCCAATGGACGATTTTGCCCCATTTTACGCTGGCGAAAGGGAGCAAAAAAGGGTACGATTTAGCTTACCAATTTTTCATGTTTTCGGAGGCTTCCCATGCTACTGCTCGACCAATATGTACGACTATACCGCCTCTGCCCCGGCGCATCCGTCGCTCTGGAGATGGAGCTCTCCCTGGAGGAGATAGCATCGATTCTCTGCTGCACGCTGCGCAACGCCACGATCACCGTGAAAAAAATGCAGACACATCGCTGGCTTCACTGGCAACCGGGGCGCGGCAGGGGAAAACGATCCTCGCTCACGTTTTTTTACCGCCCGGAGGACCTGGTTTTCGCTGTCGCCAAGGAACGGGTACAAATGGGAGAAATTCAGGCGTCGAGAACCATTGTTGAGCGGTATAGAGAAGAGCTGCCGCAGCTGGCTGATCGCTATCAACGCTGGATGAACAGCCAGTTTGGCTTGCATCAGAGCGGACAGGGACAGCGGAGAGTGGACACCCTGCGGTTGTGTTACAGCAGTCCATTTCCCGTACTTGATCCCGTGTATAAACTGCTTTATTCCGAGGCCCATCTGGTAGGACATGTGTTTGACTGCCTTGTTTGCTACGACCCGAACCAAGGGAAAATAGTGCCTCGGCTCGCCTTCTATTGGGAAAGTGATGGGATCGGACAAGAGTGGACCTTTTACCTGCGAAAGGGCGTGCTGTTTCACCACGGTCGAACGCTCACAGCCGCCGACGTCTGCTTTAGCCTCCTGCGTTTGCGAGAGGCTGAACCGCGCTCGCCTCATCGCTGGATGGCGAAAGGGATAAAGGAGGTAATGGCCGTAGACGACAGCACCGTTCGGGTACGCCTGCGCGAACCAAACCGACTTTTCCTCCATTACCTGAGCAAGGTGTGCATGGCAATCGTTCCGCAAGATTACACGGAGCAGATGGGGGATGAATTCCGGCGTTATCCGGTTGGAAGCGGACCGTTCCGCGTCGTTCGCAACGATGACTCGATGCTGGTCCTGGAGGCGTTTGAAGCGTATTTCGGTGAACGGGCTTTTTTGGATCGGGTTGAAATTTGGGTTGTTCCGGAACTCCCTATCGCGGACGGGGAACAGGCGCTGGGAATCGCTTACGCCTCTGCAGATGCACAGGAAAGTCAGCTGTTTCCCTCTTCCTGGATGTCGACCGTTCAGACGGAACAGAGTTTTCAGTACCTGAGCTTCAACATGGCGAAGTCTGGTCCCCTGGAGTCGGTTTCGTTTAGACGGCTGCTTGCCTCCATTCTCGATCCGCATGCCATGATCCGGGAATTGGGCGGCTCACGTGAAGCGGCGGACGTCCTTCCAATCGCCGCTTCGGACGGGGCTTTCGTCCACAGATTGCAAAAAGAGAGCAGCTACGACGGGGAAACGCTTCATCTATATACCTATCCGGATCCGGATCACGCCGAGGACGCCAACTGGATCCAAAAACGCTGCGCCCGTTTTGACATCCCGGTTGAAGTCTGCTTCCGATCTCCTCGGGAACTTGCTGACCCGGCAAAACAACGGGAGGCCGACCTCATACTGGACAGCGCCTCGGTGGACGAACGGGAGGAGTTATCCCTTGTTGAGTTCCTGTACGGTGATACGGGCAGCCTGCGACATCATCTGTCTTCCGATTTCATGCGCAAGTTGGATGCCTTGGTCAGTGAAATGCTGCAGAGCAATTCCGCGCAGGAACGCGCCGACACGATTGCCGGGATCAAAAAACTACTTTGGCAGGAGCGTGCGTTTCTTCCGCTGTATCGCAACCGGATCGAGGTGTTGTCGCATCCCGGTCTGCACGGAATCCACCTGGACGCCCACGGATGGGTTGACTTTCGCCGCGTGTTCGTAAAATCGCCCACAAGGTAACATAAGATTGTCAAAAATTCATGTGAAACCGCTTTCTTTTTTCGTCGTATAATGGATTAGAGGAGAATGTTAGGGATTGCAGGAGATTGGGAGGAAGATTACCTTGTACACAAAGACAGACAAAGATAAACACATGTTGTTCACATCCATCCGTCTGATGATTTGCGTCGGACACGCCGACGGCTATATGGGGGAAAAGGAAACCAGCCGGATTTATGGCCTGGTTAACTCTGAACACTTTACACTGCGCGAACGGCAGATTCTGATGGACGACCTGGATTACCCCAAGAGTCCTGAGCTGATTGTGGCCGACATGGCAGATATGGCTCTCAGTGAAAAGCTTACCTTGTTGCGACAGCTGTACAAGATTGCTTTGGTGGACCGCAAGCTGTCGCCTGCGGAAGAGAACCAAATCCGCCGCATCGCCTGCCTGCTCGGCATATCCGACGAAAAGCAGCGACAGGTGGAAGAGTGGATTTACGAAGGGATTCAATGGCGGGAGCGCTGGAAACAAATTGTGGAAGAATAGGCACTCGCCTAGCTCTCCGCATTTGCTACGCACATACACTTATGGAGAGCAGATTATCTCCGGGGGGTTCGTTGCGTGCAGAAGCTTATTACGTTTCCGTCAAAAAAGGCGTTTTCCTTCTGTCTTGACTGCTTGAAAAAAAATGAATTGTTAAAGCTTAACACGAGGCAGTGCGGGGCGCTTCGCACCGTTATTGTCCCGGAAGACGATGTAGAAGAATTTCGCAAGCTGATTGGCAAGAACAAGTATCAAGTCTCTGAGAACGTCCAGGTACGACTGCATCGGACCGATGAAGTTCCCTGGGGTGTGGAGCGTGTCGGTGCACCGAACTACTGGAATCAGACCCAGGGCCAGGGGATCAAGGTAGCGGTGATCGACACCGGAATCTCCAGCCGGCATCCCGACCTGCGGGGGCAGGTGAAGGGAAGATTGGTCACTGCCAACGAAGGCATGGGCTATGCCCAAATGGAAGGACACGGGACTCATGTAGCCGGTACGATTGCTGCCGTTGCCAACAAAAAGGGAATTGTCGGCGTCGCTCCTGCTGTGGAGCTGTATGATATCCGCGCTTTTGGCCCGGACGGCACAGCCTCCATCGCTGACATTGTGGAAGGCATCAACTGGGCAGTCGAGAACGGGATGCACATCATCAATATGAGTTTTGGGACATCGGAAAACAACTACGCCATGCAAAACGCCATCAAACAGGCGGCTCGGGCAGGTATCATCATGGTTGCGTCTGCAGGCAACAACGGCGGGGCGCTCGAATATCCGGCCGCCTACAAAGAAGTGGTGGCAGTCGGCGCCATCGACAAGGAGAACAAGCTGGCCTCCTTCAGTTCTCGCGGAAGAGGCATGAATGTCGTCGCCCCCGGTGTGGGTATCAAATCAACCTGGACGAACGGGACCTATCGGGTGCTGGACGGCACATCCATGGCTGCAGCGCACATCTCAGGCCTGTACGCCTTGATGTTGGCGAATCAAAACAAAGGCCGCGGCCGGCAAATCCTTCGCGGTTACGGGCGTGTGTTTAAGAATGCAGGCAGGGCTCCATCCTAGGATCGGGCCCTTTTTTCTTTTTTTTGGTACAATAACGTAGAATAGCAGCGCCCACGATGAATGGAGGAACGCCAGATGCAACGAATACTTGTGACAAACGATGACGGAATTGAAGCCCAGGGCATTTTGCGCCTGGTGGAAACGCTGTTGACGCTGGACGGCGCGGAGGTATACGTGGTGGCACCCGCGGAGGAGAAAAGCGGGGTCGGGCACGGCGTTACCTATCGGACTGCACTTAATCCCACCCCCCATCCGTTTTACGGTTTGCCGGTAAAAGCCTGGGCGGTGAACGGAAACCCGGCCGATTGTGTGAAGGCAGCCTATTACCTGCTGTTCGAAGAAGGAACAAAGCCGGACATTGTCTTCTCCGGCATCAACGTGGGAACCAATCTGGGACGGGACATCTATTACTCCGGAACCTGCAGCGGCGCCCGTGAGGCGGTCATCCTGGGCGTGCCTGGTGTGGCCTTGTCGTACGACAACTGGAATGCGCAGGATGATTACGGTCAGGTAGGTGAAATCATCCGACCGCTTTTGCAAACCTTTCTCGCTCAGGCCAAACAGCAGGTACTGCCTGCCGACGTCTTTTGGAACGTGAACATTCCCCACCGCAAACCTGCGGACATTCGCGGTGTTTCCGCAGCGCCCTTGTCGCTTTCGCACTACGAGGACAAGTACCATTTTGAGGACGAGGGCTACTGGCTGCAGCGGGAATATCCGGAGGGGCTGAATCAGGAAGCGGCAGACGATTACCATCAGCTGAAGCGGGGCTATATTACCGTTACCCCGGTTCACATCGACTCGACGGACCGGACGCTTTTGGATCAGGTGGCAAATTGGTCTGTGGTGAAGGGCTGGGGGAAAGTATGAGCCAGTTTCGTCCGCAGATTTCCCCTGATTCCTCGCTTGCTTCCCCTTCCGCGGAAACACTGGGAGAGGTGCTGGATCGCGACCGCTTTGCGGACCTGTACCGGCTGGTCGAAGGGGAAGGTCTGCCTTATTTTGCCAGAGTAAACGGGGAGGGAGGGGTCGAGCTTTTTCTCGTCTTTGAAAGCGTAGACGCCTTCAGTGAATCGACCCGTGATGCGGTATCCGTGGAGTTCAAAACGTATCGGAACCACCTGCTGGCCATTATCTGGACGTTGACAGATCCGCTCAACCCCCTCGGCTTTCCCTTGAAGTTCGACATCAAAAAAGCGGAGGACCGCTACATGGCGCTGCAGGTACTGGAGCAGCCGGAGACGCCGCTCCACTACTTCGCTTTTGAGGATGGTCGGATCACCCACATTTATACGGAAGCGATCACCTTTACCCCGGGAGAAGCGGCGCGGGCAGAAGGATACATACGCCACCTGTACGACGGCACAGAGGAGGCTCTCCCGCAGGAGGCGGAGGTACGGGAAGAGGCCATTGCATCGATCCCGGCGACAGCGCTGGCAGACGAGACACTGACTGCAGAAGGCGTTGCGTACATCCTCCGTTACGGTCGTATGCGGGAGAAGCTCGGAGAGGACAAGGCTCAGCAGCTGTTGATGAGCACCATTCAGCAGGCGGTCTGGGTCATGCGCCGCCATTCCCGCAGCGAAGTGCGTTCCTCCTCCTTTACCGTCTGGGCGGCGGAGCTGGGAGAGCTTTTGTATCTGTTTGTCACGCCCGGCCTGTTTGATCTGTTTGAGGTGGTTCACACTTCGGAGGACGAGGCCAACCCGTTCACCCGATTCCTGTTCGCTCTCCCCGAGTTTGTGGAAACGCAGGAAGGAGTGCCGCTGTCGATCGGTGCCTACCCGATTCTGCGCTACGAATCCGGGAAACTGTACCATCTTGAGCTGGATGAAGAGACACAGCGTCATTTGGCTGCGCTTCACGCTCGCACTTTATCTCACTTATCCAACCCCTATTGCTGAAACATTCTGACTTAACCAAAGTGAGGAATGTTTGCTCCTTCGCGAAAATATGGTAAAACTAGTCAACTTTCAACAAAGGAAACGACAAGCGAAAATCCGAATAGGAAGGGACAGAACCATTGACTGGGAGAGGTGACGAGGATGTACTCTGTTCAACCCTATCTGTTTGAAGTTGTTTCCAACCACGCCCGTTGTTTTCAAGCGGAGGTAGACCAACTGGCCAAACGTTTCTCGCTGCGGATCGAGGGCGGATTCCCTTCGCTGGAGCTTCACGTACATCCGCACTTTCAGGCGCTCCTGGACTACACCTTGTGGGGAGAGGCAGGTGTTGTGGCCATCCGCGGCAAACTGCAGTTTCAGAATGAACAGATCTCGCAGTGTGAACCGTTCCCCGTAAGCATGAAATTTTCATTGTCCTACGATCCCGGACTGGACATTGAGAGCAAGAAGCAGCGCATTGAAGAAATCTTTTCCGGGGACGTCGACCTCTTCTGGAACATCCCGCCGGCCGGACATGTGGGCCACGTGGAACTGTCTTTGTCGTTTGTTTATCGACCGGAATCCGGCGACCTGTACGAATACACCCGCTTCGTACTGGGAATTCTAACCGGTAAGGTCTTGGCAGCGTGACAATGTCCACCAAAACCACGAGTGAAAAAGTGACGGCTCCCCGACCTCGGAGGGCCTTTTTTCATCCCCGTCCGGATCATATGAGCAAGGAGGCAACCTAACGACATGCGCTTGTTTGTGGCACTGGACATCCCGGATGATGCGGTAGAATACCTCGGCAGTATCCAACGCGCATTGCGGCAGCTTGTCCGGGCAGATCGCTGGCAGCCGCTTCATAATCTGCATTTGACGCTCCATTTTCTCGGCGAGGTGGAGGAAGCTTTCCTGCCGCGACTGCAGGAAGATCTGGACATCGTCAGCACCATCATCGAACCGTTTACCCTGGAACTGGGGCACTTCGGCGCCTTTCCGCATCCGCAAAAACCTCGCGTGCTCTGGTTGGGATTGCGCGGGCAAATCAAGGCGCTTCAACAGCTCCATATGCTGTTGGGCAAGCGATTTGACCTTCATCCCGGTCTCAGCTACGACAAACGGGAGTATCGTCCGCACATCACGCTGGCCCGCGGCCCGCATGCGGGGGAGGACGGTCTTCCTCTGTACGAGTGGAATGAACGTTTCCTCATCGAGCAGCCGCCGCAGTGGCGAGTAGGGAGGGTACACCTGTATCGTTCGGAGCTTCAGCCAAAAGGAGCGATTCACACCGTAATTCACACCGGTGTGTTTGGTAAAGGTGGAAAGGAATGACCTCCTGGTGAATAGACTGATAAAGAAGAGGTGCGTTTCACCAGACCCGCAGCGGGTAAAAAAGAGAAGAGGTCATTTTGCCGGAAAGCGGTGGAAAATTCATGGGTGAGTTTACTACCGGAGTTCTATACCCACGCAAGTATGAGCCGAAGGTGCTGAATGCGCTGCCCAAATCCCGACAGCCCTACTTTCACAAAAACGTGAACAGTGAGTGGAACGCGTTCTTTCTGCAGGACGAGTGGATTGAGACAGCACAGACGCTGCATTTTTTGCTTCAGCTTTCCAGCCAGTGCGTACCGCTTCTCTGGTTTCACGACTCAGAAGACAGCGGATGGGGGTTTCGGCTGTTTGACGGTGGGTACGAGGTATCATCGGCAACGATCAGCTACTCCCTGGAAGTGGAGATGGCGGAGTCGGAGTTTGCCCTTCTGTATCCCGATATCGATCTGATCGAAGAGATTGTGGAAAACGATGAGGTGCGCCAGCAGTACGAAGACATTCTGGACCGGGTTGTCCACTCGGAGTACTATCGGCAGGAAGTGTTGAAGGGACTCAAACGCTTTCGTCCTCACTGCTTTGGGCGTTTCGTCGGCCCCAAACAGGTGCAGCAGCTTCGTTCCCTGTTTGATCTTCAGCTTTTGACCGACATCGACGAGGATACGGGCGGTTCGCTGCTGTACGACTCTGTCGATCTGTTTAAAGAGATTCTTGGAATCGAAGAAATGATGTGGGTCAACTACTCCTATCTGGCGAGCGGCGGTCGGGAGTAAAAAAACTTTCCTTCACGGAAAAAAACCAACCGCGTAGAGCTCATTCTACGCGGTCGGTCTCGTTTGGGTTATTTTTTCCACGGGGCAAAAATCTCATCCAGATCGAGCAATAGAATCAGTTTGTCATCCATTCTCGCTATGCCACTCAGGTACTTGCCCTCTACTCCGGCCACGATCGGCGGAGCGGGTTCAATCTGCTTGCGCGAGAGCCGGATTACCTCTGACACCGCGTCCACGACTACACCGATGCTCAGACTGTCCATTTGCAGATCGACAAAACGGCTGTCGTCTGTCAGCGGCAGCGGTTCCAGACCGAACAGTTTGCGCAGATTGATAATCGGCAAAATCCGTCCCCTCAGGTCAATTACGCCTTCGACAAACGGAGGCGATTTGGGGAACTTGGTAATCGGAAGCGGCTTGATAATTTCCTTTACCAGCGAAATCGGCAGGCCGTAGTACTCGTTCCCCATCTTGAACAGGATGGATTGGACCGTATCCCCTTCCAATTCCCATTGGGCCCCTCCGTAGTGCTTTAATGTCTCCATCATGAGTCCTCCCCGATAACGTTCTTCCTTGTTTCCTATACCCGTATTTTACCATGGACAAACAGCAGGAGAGAGATTTTCGAACAACGTGCAAAAGTCCATTCTACGCGGTTGGTCAGGCCTCTTTATACGGGAATGACGCCGATCGATACCAAGACGACCAGGGCAAGACTGACTCCGAAACTGACAAAGACATTGCGGCTGATGGCCATCGCCACCAGACAGACGACGCCGGCCACGAGGAACAGCGGTTGGAAGACAAGCTGTCCGTTCTGCACGAACAGCGACGGAAAGATCAATGCTGCGAAAATGCCTACCGGGATAAACGTCAGACCGTTTTTCAATCGAGGGGATAGCAATCGGCTGGGCAAGCGCAGAAAAGCGCGGCGGGTCAGATAAGTGACGGCCGCCATACCTAGATACAACAACAGGATCTTCACGCTGATTCCACCTCCTGTTTCCCTTTCGGCTGCGCCTCAACCTGATCATCCGAATCGGGCGCAGGCTGCGCATACCCGATGGCAAAGGCAACCAGACCGGCTGCCAGCAGGTGCAGACCGCTGGGCAGCACCAACGCCAGACCCACGGCAAGTGCGCCGCAGAGCAAAAAGGCAGCGATCCGAATCGGCGAGATCAACTGGTAGTAGGCCAGGGCGAGAAACATGGCGGTAAAGCTAAAGCCAAGACCAAGCGAAGCAGGATCCGGGATCCATTGGCCTGCCGCTGTTCCAAGTAAAGTACCGCCGCACCACCCGACATAGAGCGAGAGGCTGACCGCCGCGATGTAGCGGATGTCGCTTTCATGGTGGCGGAAGCGGTTCAGGGTGATGGCATACTGCTCATCCGTGAGAAAAAACGCCAGGGTGTTCACGGACAGGGGAGAGAATCGCTGGTAGTGCGGCGACATGGACAGCCCCATCAAAAAATGGCGTGAATTCAACAAAAAGGTCGCCAACACGATCGCCCACATGCCGGCCTGCTCCGACAGCATGGAGAGGGCGGTGAACTGGGCAGAACCAGCGTAGACGATCAATGACATGGCGACGCTTTCCCACGGGCTTAGTCCGGTTTGCAGGGAGAGCATGCCAAAAATGGCTCCGAATAAAACGATGCTGACGGTAATCGGCAGCGCGTCGATCACTCCCTGACGCCAGGAGGGGAGATGAGAACTCTTCATACAAGGTGCTCCTTTCGCGATTCCAGGACGTGAGCGAGCAGAGCCATGCCCCGCTCAATCTGCTCCGGCCGTTCGTGGGTAAAACAGAGACGGATAAAGCGCTGTTCCGCCTCCCGCAGGAGAAACATGTCGCCGCAGGTAAAGGAAACGCCTAGTGACCTGCACTCCTGCATGAGCTTGCGGGTGTTGATTTCCTCGGGCATGCATACCCAAAAGTAGAAACCGCCCTCCGGCTTCTCGTATGTTACGCCGTACGGTTGCAAGGCGGCCAGGTGCTTCTCCATGATGTCAGCCTGCTCCGTGTACGCCAGCCGGGCTTTGGCCAGATGGGGAGCAAGAGCCTGATCCCGCAGGTAGGTAGCCAGAGCCTGCTGCCCCAGCATGTTGGTTGTGATGGACAACTCCTTCATGCGGGTCATAAGCTGCGCAAACGGACGGCTGGCTGCCACCCATCCGACCCGCAGTCCCGGAAACAGCATCTTGGAAAAGGTGTTCAGATAGATGACGTTGCCGCTCTGATCCAGTGACTTTAGTGGCGGAGGGGGTTCCTGTGCCAAATGAAGGTGGCGGTAGGCGTCGTCTTCCACGATCGGCAGGCGATAGCGATCGCTTAACGCCAGCAGTTGTTTTCGCCGGGCGAGCGAAAGCGTGTACCCTGTCGGATTGTGAAACGTCGGCACGGTGTAGATGAAGCGCGGTTGATAGCGCGCCAACACACCTTCCAGCACGTCAATGCGCATGCCTTCCTCATCCAGGGGAATAGGGATCACCTGCATGCCAAGCGATTGAAACAGCTGAAGCGACCCAAAATAGGTTGGCATTTCGGTGACGATCCAATCGCCCGGCTTTGCCAGCAGGGTGGCGATAAAATAGAGTCCTTCCTGGGAGCCGCTGGTGACCACTACCTGGTCAGGAGACGAGATTTGCTCCATGTTCATCAACTTGACGATCTCTTCCCTCAGCTGGGGGTGTCCCTGAACAGAGGCAAAATAGTAGGAGCCCAACTTTTCCGCCGCTGCCTTCACATAATCGATAAATCCGGAGGAGGCGAGAGTATGCTTCCCTCCGTGTCCTTGTGCAAAGTTGATTGTATTGGGGTACGTGTCACCCACGGACAGCAGATCCGCCATATGAGAGGGATAGGCGTTCAGGCTTTCGTAGGCATAACTGGTGTTCCAGTCGTAACGGGAACAGGAGGCGGATGGCGGTACTGCTTCCACGTATCGGCCGCTGCCCATTCGTCCGGCAACAAATCCCTCTGCTTCCAATTCACTGTAGGCCCGCACAACGGTGTTTCTGCTTACCCCCAGCTGCTCCGCCAGTTTTCGTTCCGGCGGAAGAGAGGATCCAATTGGGAGCTCGCCGCTTAATATTTGGTAGCGAAGTTGATTGTACACTTTGTTGTAAATTGGTTTACGCCCCATAATGTCGCCTCTTTTTGCAATATTGTTCTTTTTCTCACTATACGCCGAGGAGGCTATAAATAAAAGAGCCAATTTCTTTTCTCAAAAAAGCCAACAGACCAGCCGCTATCACATGCTGCTGGTCTGTTTGAGGAGATGAATCAAGGCTCGCGCAGGTCATTCAGGGCGATTCCTTGCTCCAACGCAAATTCAAAGTCGTCAATATCGTAAAACTGAACGGGCACGACGTATTCCAAAATCCGATCCTGCCAATCCGTCTGATCCGTAATCAACGGCGTTTCAAATCGCATGGCGGTGAGCAGAAGCTGTGTCTCTACGGGATCGAAAAGCTCTCCCCACATTGCGTTGTCTTCTACTTTTACCACTCGCAGAGTCACCCCGTTCTGGAAGGGGAACGTCACGGACGACCAGGGGGCAATCAAGCTTTTTTCCAGACGCTTTCGATTAAACGGATCGGAAAAGAACTCGATCATGTCCCGCATGATTTTGCGGACATGCTTGTCGTCGGCAGGATCAGGCATGATCGGTTCAGGGCTGTGGTAGAACTCGTCCAATTCGTAGATTGTCGACATTGGGATCAGGTATTCAACCGGTTCTGCAGGAGCCATCAATTCCCCGTAGATGGCCAGCATGATGGCTTCGATGACGAACTGTTTCGGCATTTCGACAACCCTCCTCGTTACCATCATACTGAAATCCCTTGTTGACAACAACCCCGGACGAGCATAGGATAATACTTGTTTTCCGATTCGTCAAAAAAAGAAGACACCATACTGGGCAGGGGGTTATCAGAATTGTTTGAAACCGAATTTCTTTCAGCCTTATTCCTCATCATCATGATTAATATTGTTTTGAGCGGAGACAACGCGGTCGTCATCGCCATCGCCTGTCGAAAGCTGCCGACAGAGCATCGCAAGAAAGCGATTCTCTGGGGAACTTTCCTCGCCGTCATCGTGCGCGTTATCGCGACCGTGTTGGCAGCGTACCTGCTGAAGATTCCGTATCTCTACCTGATCGGGGGAATCGTCCTCGTCTGGATCAGCTACAAGCTGTTGTTGGATGACGACAGCGAAGACAAAATTGACTCCAGTGAAAACCTGATACACGCAGTCAAAACGATCGTCATCGCTGACATCATGATGGGCCTCGACAACGTATTGGCCATTGCCGGAGCAGCCAACGGAGATCTTACCCTGATCATTCTCGGTTTGATTATCAGCATCCCGATCATGATCTTCGGAAGTCAGCTGATCTTGAAAGCAATGGAACGGTTCCCGTGGATCCTGTATGTTGGCGCCGCGGTGTTGGCATGGGCAGCAGCAAAAATGATTCTGCACGAAAAAGTGGTAGCGGCCCTGGTAGCCGGCAGCAGCTGGCTCGAGACTGCTTTCAAAGTGTTGATTGTTGCGGGTGTCCTTCTCGCAGGAATCTGGCAGCAAAAACGCAGCAGGAAGGAAGACCATTCCGTATCCAGCGAAAAGTACGTCAGCTAATCAAAAAAAGCTGAGGCAAAAAGATGCCTCAGCTTTTTTCTTTTGGTTACCAGATTACATCGTTTTGACGATCGTCACGTTAACGAAATGCTTGTGTTTCAACTCCATTTCATAAGGAGCGGCGGGCGCGGAGCCGTCCGGTTCGGCGATAATGCGGATGGTGGGCCGGCTGACCGCAAGAGGATCGATCGCGGAAACCACGCCGACATGCCCGGTACTTAACTGGACGGTGGAGGCTACCGGGTAAATCGCCACATGATTGAGGAACAGCTTGACCAGGTCCAGGTCGAAGAAGCTGTTGCCTGCAGCAAACAGAAATTCCGTCGCTTCGTTTGGCGTATAGCTTTTGCGAAACGGACGGGGCGAAATCAGGGCGTCAAACACGTCGGCAATCGCCACGATCTGCGCATACTCATGGATCTGTTTGTCCGCCAACTGCCGGGGATAGCCCGTGCCGTCGAAACGCTCGTGGTGCTGCAGGGCGCAGTGGGCGGAAAGCAGGGAGACGTTGTGCTGGTTGCGCAACAGGTTAAAGCCGTCCTCGGTGTGATAGCGAATTCGCTTGCGCTCTTCATCGCTAAGCTCTCCGCGCTTGTTCCACAGCTCTTTCGGCAGCTGTGTCATTCCGATGTCAAACAGCAGGGCTCCGACGCCCAGTTCCAGCAGCTGGCTGTGGTTGTACCCCCTGGCAATGCCGACGATACCCGCCAGCACGGCCACATTTACCGCATGGTGAAAAAAGTATCCGTCCATCACGTGCAGATGGCTGAGATTGACGAGGATGTCCCCGCGGCTGCTCAAATCAACCATGATATCGCCGAACACTTTTTGAAAGGTCGTGCCCAGATCCGGTACGGAAGTCCGGCGCTGTACCTGCGGTTGATCCATCAGGGTGGTCATGGTTTTGTAGACAGACTCGACGGCGTGCTTGCGTGTCTCATCACGGATGACATCCTCGGGAATGATATCTGCCGTATGCTTGTCCTCGATGTAGACGGTATCAATTCCCATGGCCACAAGCCGATCAATGTATCGCTGGGTGAGTTCCATTCCGCTTCCCAGAAGTACGTTGCCGTTTTCCTGAAAGATGGTTTTCGCAATGACGTCTCCCGGCTTGACCGAATGGATGTGCAATTTCCTCACGCTAACCGCCCTGCCTTCTGACTGAATATTCTAAAGGGAAATTATAACACGAAAAGTTTGCCTGGTAGGCAAACTTTTTTTCTGGTGAGGAAATTATTCAGCTGTAGCGCTGCGGTCGGATCGTGTGAACCAGCGGAACGGATTAAGAGACCAGCGCGGCTGGTGGCGAATCATGCGTTCCTTGCGGCGGGTCAACCGCTGCTGCATCAAATCCATTTCAAACGTCACACGGCGCATCTCCAAGCGCAGGGATTCCTGCCTCTCTTCGATATCAGCGATCTTTTGCAGGATTGTGGACTGCATCTGGTAAAGAGAGGAGAGCTGCGTCAGCTCCTGCTGGAATTGAACCAGGGTTTCCTGTACCGTCAATTCCACTTCGTGAAAGGCGGAGTTCAACGAGGCTTGTCCCGTCAGGGCGATGGACTGCTCGTCCGCGCTGGCGGCTTCATCCTGGAGAAGCATGTCAGCCGGCAATTTTCCCTCATCAATCAACTGCTTTTGGATTTCTCGAAGCGAGCTGTTCCCCGCGTCCTTGCGTTCTTTTACCTCTCTCAACAGCTCAAAGCCCGTCTCGCTGATCAGGTAGTGACCCTGCGGATTTTTCAACCGCTCCTGCATCGGCACAAACAGGTCCAGCCAGTTTCGCAGCGTGCGAACATGAACGTTCAGACGATCAGCCACTTCCTTCGAAGCCATCCACACTTGAATTTCCATCCCGAATCACTCCTTGTCCACCATTCAGGTATTCCCGGTGAGCTCATTATAGCACCATTTTTTCCCGGAAAAAGGAAATCGACAAAGGTTCTAAAAACTAGTGTGTTTTCGGGATTTTTGGACAATTTTTCCTGTTGCAGCATGAAGGACGAGCGGGGGAAAAGCCTCTCATATTGCAGGGGACAGGCGCGTAGAATGGAAGGGATGTGGGTACAGACTTACCGGGAGAAAAGAGGGCTTGTCTCATGCAACCTGACGTTCTGTTCGTTTTGCTGTTGGCCGCTGCCGCCAGCAGTGTTGGCGGACTGCTGCTCTGTCTGCGCCGCTGGTCGGAAGAATCCCTGTTCGCCATGATCAGCGCCAGTGGAGGATTGCTTCTCGCTATCACCCTGTTGGATTTGCTGCCGCACAGCATCGGCGGTGACCATCACGACCTGACGCCGTTTGTCCTGCTCGGCTTTGCCGCGATGTTCGTCCTTGAACAAATTGGCCACAGCGGAAGAAGCGTGGGTGCCACCAGTGTGATCGGCGTCCTTTCCGGATTTTTGCTTCACGCCTATGTCGAGGGCGTGTCATTGATAGCCAGTTTCCGGCTGGACTCTACTCTCGGGCTTTCTGTCCTGCTTGCGCTGCTGCTTCATAAAATACCGGACGGGGTTACTGTGGCATCGCTCATTCTGGCCGCCACAAAAAGCAGGGTCAAAGCGTTCTTTGGGGCATCTGCCCTGGGAGTTGCGACGCTTGTCGGAGCCTCCAGCGTAGAGCTGGTCGAGACCATGCTTCCGCCCATCTGGTCACCCGTCATGATTGCGGTAACGACCGGAGTGTTTTTGTACGTATCCGCAAGCCATCTCGTGCCGTTGATTCAACATGCCAAACGGGCGCAGCTCGGTGTCTACTTCTTCGCGGCCATGCTGTCCTACATGCTGATCACTACCTTTTTGCACGGAAAGCTGCACGTTCATGTATAGAACGGCCCCGATCCTGTCAGGCTAATAATGAATGCCATGCCTTTCATGCAGATCAACGGGAAAGGAGCGAATGGACGTGGCAGCAAGAGAACAAGACTTGAGGCCGGCGGAAGAGCCTGTGCACATGCAGGCGGAATTCCCGGTTGCAGGAACTTCGCTCAATCCGGTGGAAGAAACCTGGGCGTTTGACTACAACGCGGCGGCCGCTCCCCAGGATGAGCTGGCCCGTGCCATGCAGCAGGGCGAGTAGGGGTGAATCGTGTTCACCTCCTTTTTCTCGTTTTTCCTTCCTTTCTGCTCGATAGAGGGGACAAGATAGTATATAATGGCAAGGGAAAACCTAGCAAAAGGGGGCTGAACCATAATGAATACCTTACTGCAGCTGGACGGAAAAAACATCGTGATTATGGGAGTTGCCAACCACCGGAGCATTGCCTGGGGAATTGCCCAGTCATTGGCAAAGGCGGGGGCCAACCTGATCTTTACCTATCAGGGAGAGCGTCTGCGCGAAAACGTGGCAGAGCTTGCTGCGACGTTGAGTGACGAGCCGATCCTGATCAACTGCGACGTAACCAAAGACGAAGAAGTGGAAGCGGCCTTTGCCCAGATCAAGGAAAAAGTAGGCGTCATTCACGGTATCGCGCACTGCATTGCCTTTGCCAAAACGGAAGAGCTGGAGGGCGAATTCGTCAACACCTCCCGCGACGGTTTTGCGCTGGCACAGGATATCAGCGCCTACTCGCTCGTAGCGGTAGCACGGGCAGCCCGCCCACTGATGACCGAGGGCGGCAGTATTGTGACCCTCACGTACCTTGGCGGTGAACGCGTCGTGCCTAACTACAACGTCATGGGGGTAGCCAAGGCGGCCCTGGATGCGAGCATGCGCTATCTGGCGAGCGACCTCGGCAAGGACAACATCCGCGTCAACGCAATCTCCGCAGGTCCGATCCGCACACTGGCCGCAAAAGGCATACGCAACTTCAATGCCATCTTGAAGGAAATCGAAGAAAAAGCGCCGCTTCGCCGCACGATCGACCAATCCGACGTGGGCGACACCGCACTCTTCCTGTTCAGCCACCTGTCCCGTGGCATCACAGGTGAAATCCTCCATGTGGATGCGGGCTACAGCATTATGGGCCGCTAAACTGGTCTTCACCATTCGCCATGCATAAAAGGCTCCTTTCCTCGGCACGCTAGCAAGAGAATCTGCCGAAGAAGGGAGCCTGTTTTTAGTTGGGGCCCCCTAAAAGTAATCGGAATGAACTTCGGAGCTTCGCGTCACTTTTTGGGGGTGTTCGTATGTTTCCGTTGATTACCTGCATGGAGGAACTGATGATCTACATGGGCCGGATGGACCTGTTACCGCCCCATTTCGGCGACGAAGCGGGACGGTCTGGTTTTTCGTCCGAAACGCTCCTGGGGAATCCCGATGGAGAGAGTGTGACGGGCACGCGTGATGGCTACGTAGAGTAGGCGCCGTTCTTCTTCAAGTGCGGACCAACCCCGTTTTCGCACTTCGTCCAGCGCATATTCATGCGGCAGTGCGCCTTCCACCAGGTCAGGCAGGAAGACGTGATCGAACTCCAGGCCTTTGGCCCGATGAATACTGAGTACATGTACCGCCTCACCGGAGAGTGGCTGTTGTTTGCGCCACTCTTTTTCTTTTTGGCTCATGTCCTCCATGTGCCGCAAAAAGGCTTCCACCGTCGCATGGCGCTTGGCGGCTGCAAGCAGCTGCTGCAGTTCGTCGCTACCGCGCTCGTGAGCGGTGTCAGAGCGTTCCTTTCTGCGCTTTTTCAGATATTCCCGCAGTCGACAGTCCTCGTAAATCAGCTCCAGCGCCTGGACCGGCGTGCAATTCCGGCACTCGGTCAGGATATCCACTACTTTTTGCAGGTGTTTACGCTGGTACACCTTCCACTGAGGCAGTTTCGGCAGGACGTGCAGGATGGGAACGTCGTCCAAAATGGCCTGGCTCCTCAGGGTGTTCCACGTCTCCTGGGAAATATAGAGGGTCGGCAGGATTTCCTTCAGGGCGGCAGAGTCGTCATGATGGAGGGAGAGCCTCAGATACCCGAGCACCCAGCGAACCGTCTGCCGGTCGTAAAACGATTCCTCCTCCTGAGTAAAGTGAAAGGGGATCCGTGCTTCCGTCAACCGCTCCAGAATGGGTCGAGCCGATTCGTGTGTGCGATACAGGATGGCAAATTCGCCGCAGGACGCTCCCAACTTCAATTGGTGAGTGATTTCGTCAACAATCCGGGACGCTTGTTCTTCCTCGTCATCCGGGTAGAAGAGGTAGGTTTCCCCCTCTTCCTGGTGAAAGGTTTTGCACGCTTTGTTCCATCGGGTTCGATTGTTGCCGATCAGCGAGTAGCCCAGTCCGACGATGGAGGAGCGGGAGCGGTAGTTGACTTCCAGCGTAATCGTCTGCGCGTCGGGAAAGTCGGCGGTGAAGCCGAGTATGTATTGCGGATCGCTTCCGCGGAATCCGTAGATGGACTGGTCATCGTCGCCAATGACGCAAAGGTTGTTCTGGGGAGCGGCCAGGAGTTTCACCGTCTCGTACTGAATGCGGTTGATGTCCTGAAACTCGTCAATCATCACGTAGCGAATCCGCTCCTGGTAGCGGGTGCGAATCGCTTCGTGTTCCCGCAGCAGCTCGTAACAGCCGATCAGCATGTCGTCAAAATCGAACCAGCCGTGCTTTCGTTTGGCCGCTTCGTAAAGAGGGTACAACTGCTGTGCATGCTTTTCCACCTCGCTCTTCAGATCCCGCTCGATCATCTCGTGAGGAAGGAGATACTCGTTTTTCCAGCGGCTGATTACCCCGAGTGCCTCTTCCACCTCGCCCTCCTTCAGAGCGAGGAGCTCCTCATGTCCGGCCAGCGCACCTGTCTCGCGCAACAGCCGCCACTTTTGCCAATCCTTTTTTAACAAACGGCCTTGCTCCCAGCGCTCCGGCTGGTGGTGTAACAGCATCCGGTAAAAAATGCTGTGAAAAGTCCCGGCAACCAGCTCGCGTGCCTGCCGGGCAGGAAGCTGCTGGCCAATCCGCTGCTTGATTTCCTCCGCAGCTTTGGTGGTAAAGGTAACGACCATGATGGTGCGCGGGTCGACACCTCTGTCGCGGATCAGGTAGGCGGTGCGAGCCGTCATCACCCGCGTCTTGCCGCTGCCGGCCCCGGCGAGGATTAACAGCGGCCCCTCTGTTGTCAAAACGGCCTGCTTCTGCGCGGGATGGAGCGGCTCCGCCTGTTTTTCACTCAGGTGCTGAATCGTTTGTTTCGGCACCAAACGCTTCCGGTACAAGGGCGGATCTGCGGGAGGGGTGGAGTCAGTGTCTGTGATCGCCCGTTTTTTGGGCAGACGAAAGGAACCGATCTTGACCGCTTCTTCTTCCGATTCAACAGCCGCTGCCGCTTCTGCCGAAGCCGCGGCGAGCCATTCATCAGGCGGCTGGTCGAGCTCTTTCCAGGCGCATTCGCTGTTTTCCGGATGGGCAAAATAGGGCTCAAAGCTGATGCCGGCCATCAGGCGGAGCGGAGCCTGGCAGGCGGGACAGCGCAGATGATCTCCCTCGGAACGCCATGCGGCGATGCGATTGTAGGTAGCGGGTGTAAGCAGGATTGTCTGGTCGTTCAGTTGGGCAAATTTCATCACGTACACCTCGGAAAGAAGAAATGCCCCCTCAACAGGGAGGGGACACTTATGGTTTTACTGGTTTTCTTACTGGGCGTGCATCAGCACGTCCTCGTTGTCGGCCGGTTCGTCCTCGCCAACGTGGGTAATGCCTACCCGCGTGATGCGGTGATTTTCCAGCTCGGTAATGGTGAAGAGGTAGTTCTGGTATTTGACTGATCGCCCTTCCGCCACTTCTTCGTTCAACTGGCTGTACAGCCAGCCGGCGATCGTGTCTACCTCGTCAGAGTAGATTTCAATCGGAATATAATCATTAAGCTCGGTCAAAAGTGTTTTGCCCGAGACGGACAATTCGTTGTTGGAGCTTTCGATTTCCGGTCGCTCGTTCTCATCAAATTCGTCCTGAATGTCGCCGACGATCTCTTCCAAAATGTCTTCCATCGTAATGAGACCGGCAGTGCCGCCGTACTCGTCGATGACGATGGCCAACTGCGAACGGCGCTTTTGCATCAGCCGAAGCACGTGGCTGATCTCCATCGATTCCGGAACGGTCAGGAGCGGACGAAGAAAATCCTTCAGGTCTGCTTTTCCCTTGGTTAGAGCGGAGAGGTAGAAGTCTGTCGTATGCACGAAGCCGATCAGACGGTCCTTGTCCTCGTGTGCCACCGGAAAGCGGGAGTGACGCGACTCGCGCATGATTTCCAGGTTTTCCTCAAACGTGTTGTCATCGTAAAGGCAAACCATGTCAATCCGCGGAATCATGATCTCGCGGGCAAGCCGCTCGGAAAATTCAAAGACGTTGTCCACGAGGGCCAGCTCTGTCTGGTCGATATGGCCGCTCTTGTGGCTCTGGTTCACGAGCAGGCGAATCTCTTCTTCGGTGTGGGCGGACTCTTCTTCTGTCGCCGGTTCTACACCTAAGCGTCTAATGAAGAAGTTTGCTGCACCGTTCAAAAGCCAGATCAGCGGGTAGCTGAGCTTGTAGAAAACCATCAGCGGTGCGGCCGTCCACAGCGAGGTGGTTTCCGCTTTTTGAATGGCCAGAGATTTGGGTGCCAGCTCACCAAAGACAATGTGCAGGAACGTAATGATCCCAAATGCGATGGCAAACGAGATCGGGCTCACCAGATAGTGGGGCATTTCCAATTGTACAAATAATGGTTCGACAAAATGGGCGATTGCCGGTTCACCAACCCAACCCAGTCCCAGCGAGGCAAGAGTAATGCCCAACTGACACGCAGACAGGTACGCATCAAGCTGCTGTGTCACCTTCTGGGCGTATTTGGCACTGCTGTTCCCCTCGTTTACCAGTTGGACCAGCCGGGTTTGGCGTACTTTTACCAACGAAAACTCTGCTGCAACGAAGAAGCCGTTCAAAAAGACCAAAAACAGGACGAGCAGCAGGTTCAGCGTAACCTCCCCTATCGGACCTATCGAACTCTCCAAGCAGGTCTCCATCCTTTCAAGGATCGAAAGGAGGAGAATTCACCTCCACGTATATGTTGTTGTTATGGATAAATGTACGATCACACCCTCCCAAACATTCGTCAAGGCCTGGCCTGACGAGCTGTTTTTTCTGAAAAAAGGGCGAATATACATTTACGGTTACCGTCTAGTATACCAGCAAAAAAACCAAACAGTCAAAACCATCCGATTCGCTGGTACATTTCGCGGAAGGACAATCCGTGAAGAAGGGAACAGGAATGAAATGGAGAAGATAATGGGAAATGAAAGGAAAAGAGGGAAACCCAATGTCCCATCTTCAACCGGAAATGATTACGAGTCGCGTCGGGTATTTTCCCGGGAGCGTCAACGTCGGCGTGGTGCTGGGAGAGAGCGGAGCCATCCTGGTCGATTCGGGGCTTGACGCGCAGACGGCAAAAAAAATCAAGAAAGGGTTGGACGCGATGGCCCAACCCCTGGTTGCTATTGTCCAAACGCATGCCCACGCCGATCACTTCGGCGGCAATGCCTACCTGCTCGGCTGTTGGCCGGACGCGCTGGTGTACGCGCCGCCGCTGGAGGAAGCGATTATCCGCTGTCCGCTTCTGGAGCCGATCTATCTCGGCATGGGAGCGCAGCCTCTCCCGGAGCTGAGGAACAAATTCCTGCTTGCAGAAGCGTCAAGGGTCGACCGGATTCTGCCGACGGAGGGTAAAGTCGAGATCGATGGCGTGTCGTTCACGATCCTCTCCTTGCCCGGTCATAGCTGGCAGCAGGTCGGGCTGGTGTGCGACGACATCTGCTTCGCCGCGGACAGCTACTTTGGCGAGGAGACGCTGGAGAAGCACAAGCTGCCGTTTCTCATCGACGCGCACGAGACGATCCTAAGCCTCGTCAAGCTGGTGGAGACCAACTACACCGGATACCTGCCGGGGCATGGGCCGTACACGACTGCCGTCGAACCGATTCTCACCCGAAACATTCACGGTCACCGACGGTTAATGGACATGATCGAATCGATTCTCGCCGAGGAACGGACCCTGGAACAGGGGCTGGCCCTTCTGTGCGAGCGCTTGCAGTTATCCCTGGAAAACATGACGGGTTACGTGCTCTACCGCACGGCGTTTATGGGATATCTCGTCGGACTGTTGAGGGAAGAGCGGATCCGTTACCGGTTTGCGGCAAACCAGCTGCTGTGGAGCAAAATAGAGTAGGTTACGAAAGCGAAGGAGACGCACAGAGATAGTCGGCGATTTCCGCCAGCTTGTGTTCGGCCGCATCACGTATGGCTTTGGGGATGATGAAGTCTTCCGCAGGGTTGTGCATGTAGAACTTGGCTTCGAGGTAAGGCTGGCCGAATCTGACGGTCAATTCGCCTTTGCCGGAGGAACTGTGCGTAAAGTTGGTAGGGATGCGCAGAAAATAAGAGGTGCTCGTCGCGGAGTCGTACATGACGACGTCGTAGGTGGGCGTATGTTCCCCGCCAGCGCGATGAAAGCCCTGCTGCCTCAGCATCTTGTCGACAAACGACAGCGGTTGTACTACGCCGGTGAGGGTTTTGCTTTTCAACTGCATGGGCATCCTCCTTGCTTTTTATGAAAAGTGGCTTTCTCCCATCATATGAGGGCCCCTGTGCTTTCAGAATTACACGCAGAAAAGAAAGAGGTGCGTCAATCGTGACGAAACGAGCAGATTTACATACGCATACGCGAGCGTCGGACGGGACCTGCACGCCGGCGGAGAACGTCCGGATTGCAAAAGAGGCGGGACTGGCCGCCGTCGCCATTACCGATCACGACATCATCGCAGGCATCGGGGAAGCGTTGGAAGCGGCGAAGGAATACGACATCGAGGTCATTCCCGGCGTGGAAATAAGCTCGGCCGCCAACGGCCAGGACATCCACGTATTGGGCTATTTCATCCCGCACGAGTCGGAGGCGTTTGGGCAAAAGCTCTATGACCTGCGGGAAACGCGGTACAAACGACACCAGATGCTGATCGCCAAACTGAACGAATTGGGCATTCCGATCACACTGGAAAGCGTCTACCGCCGCAAGCAGGGAGAGACGGACAAAAACATCGGCCGGCCCCACATCGCGGAGGAGCTGATGGAGATGGGCGTCGTCCAATCGATTGCCGAAGCGTTTGACAAGTATCTGGGCAAAGGGGGAGCGGCCTATGTCAACCCGCCGCGTATCACTCCCCAACAGGCCATTGCATTGATCCAGGAAACGGGCGGTGTGGCCGTTCTGGCCCATCCCGGCTTGTACGACGACGACGAGCTGGTGAAGGACCTGATCGCCCACGGCCTGGACGGCCTGGAGATCTGGCACCCCGACAACGACGAAGAGGATCGCGCCCGCTATTCCAGGCTGGCGGAGGAGCACGGACTGGTCATGACGGGCGGCTCCGACTTCCACGGCTGGCGGGGAGAAGAGCCATTCCACGCCATGCTCGGTTCGTCCACCGCGCCGATGGAAGCCGTGGAGCGGATGAGGGAGATTGCGGAAAAAAGAAAACGGACATAACGCACAGAAAAGCCCCAGTCCATCTGAGTAATGGCGGACTGGGGTCTTTTTTCCGGTGCAGGAACGTTTTTTAACTCAACGTTTTCTCCATCGCGATATGCTCTATGCCGGCTTCTTCAAACACGTCGCCAACCGGCGTGTATCCCAGTTTTTCGTAGAAGCGCTGCGCGTGGGTCTGGGCGTTCAGCTTCAGCTTTCGGTAACCGCGCAGGCGGGCGGTCTCTTCCATCATCAGCATGATTTGCCGACCCAAACCGGTTCCCCGCTCGCTACCCAGCACGGCCACACGCTCCACCTTTCCGATGCCCGGCGCATAGCTGCGCAGGCGGCTTGCTCCCACAGGCTTGTCTCCTGCATAAGCAACGAAGTGAAGGGTGGACGGGTCATCGCCGTCGTGCTCGTCGATCTCCAGATCTTCCGGCACCTGCTGCTCCTCAATAAACACCATCCGACGCACCGACATCGCGTCCGCTTTTTCCTGCTCGTTTTGAACGATATGGATCTGGTACACCTGGTTCATCATGGTTCATCCTTTCACCCTGAAATGCAAATACCCCTCCCTGGTAAAGGGAGGGCTTTTGTTTATTAAAAAGAGGTTTTATTTTTTCAACAGGAAGGTCTGATACACGCTCCAGATGCCGTCCTCCAGCTGATAAACCAGATGGAATCGGTCGATCTCGGAAGACAGATCAAGCTTCACCATGCTCAACTGACCGGTAACGTCGCGCAGCTCGTCATCGGAGAGATCGCGGCCGATGGTCAGATGCGGCACGTAGGCGTACGTCTCTTTTTCGTTGACGCAGTGCTCCACGATTTTGTGATGGAGACGCTCAAACGGCTCCTTGTTTTGCACGGCAAAAAAGATCACGTTGTTGGTCGGATGGAACGTGGACACGCGGTGAAAATGTGCCGTGAAGCTTTCCGTCGAGCCGGCCACCTGCTCCAGGTGGGAAACGAGCTTCGGCAGTTCGGATTCCTCAAGGTCAAACGCCTCTTTCAGGCGGATGTACGGCGGAATCAGGGCATAAGTCGGGTCGTAGCGTTTACGGTAGGAGTTGGCTACTTCTTGGACTTTGCTGGATGGAAAAACAACGATACTGTACTTCATAAGAATCCCTCCTTACTTACTCCATCACAATGCTATCTGTCTATTTTACCAGAAAATTCTCCACTTGTGTAATCTTGCGCGGCAACTCGTATATTCCATCCTGCTCGGGACAGACTGTAAAGAGTAGGGAGGTGTGTTTACATGAAAGTTGCCCTGATGATTACCTTTATTTTTCTTGTGTTGTTGACGCTGTCATTCCTCACGTTCTCCCTCTTGACCGCCATCCGCAAGGCAGAATTTGAGGAAGCGGTTTCCTCACCCGTGAGAGACGAGACCAACCAGGAAGAATAACCACGGTAAGTTTACCCAAAAAAGGTGCGCAGCATGCGCGGCAGGTTCGCCTGCCAATAGCCCCACGTGTGGTCACCCGCAAAGGTCTCATAGGCCAGGGTGACCTTTTTTGGTATATCAGAATTTATAACATTGGGACATCGAATACAGCCACAAGAAAAGTGTTCGGGGCCCCAGCCGACACCAGCGTTAGCTAGTTACTCCTGAAAAAATCGTTTTTTGGCAGAAGCATCTCATTGTGGTGAATCTCAGGGGGCTACTGTGTAACTGTATCCGTTAATCGTTGCTTATTTGGCCATTTGGGCTGCTCTTCTGAGGTTATGAGCCCAGATTCCGAA